>JBAPQQ010000703.1:0-3649 GCA_049280695.1 Mycobacterium sp. | reverse complement strand
GTGGCCCATGAACGCGCGAACCGTGGCATAGATGACGAACGCCGCGAACCCCAGGTTCGTCCAGAGCGTGGGCAGCCACCACTTGTCGGTGCGCAATGTGCGCTCGGGAACCTCTGCGCGGGTTGACGAGAAGACCCCTTCGCGCGATCGCGTGGGCGCGCTCATCGGGAAACACCGTCGATGCTGGACAACAGACCTCCTTGGGCTGAAGGTGTCAAGTGAACAGTACGACACGCGGTAGAACCCACAGAAGCGAGTCCTGGGTGACACCTGTCACGGAATCGATCAGGAGGTATGTGGTGTCGGGCACAGAGCAACTCCGCCAGCGCGCCGCAGAGTTGCTCGCCCTGCACCGCCCCGGCGATCCGGTGGTGCTTCCGACGGTGTGGGACGCCTGGTCGGCGAGCCTGGCCGCTGAGGCGGGATTCGCGGCGCTGACGATCGGCAGCCATCCGGTGGCCGACTCCGTCGGCAAACCAGACGGTGAAGGAATGGCGTTCGACGACCTGCTGACGCGGGTCGCGCAGATCACGGCCGCGGTCGACCTGCCGGTGTCAGTGGATGTGGAGTCGGGATACGGCGAATCGCCGGAGCGGCTGATCGACGGCTTGCTGCGCGTCGGCGCCGTCGGCTTCAACATCGAGGACACCGTGCACCGCGAAGGGAAACGCCTGCGGTCGGTGCAGGAGCACGCCGACCTGGTCGACCGGCTGCGGGCCGCAGCCGACGCCACCGGCGTGCACATGGTGATCAACGCCCGCACCGATCTGTTCTTGCGCCGCGCGGACGACGGTGACGGCGACGAGCAGACAAACGTCGTGGAGCGTGCCATCGGGCGGCTGACTGCCGCTGCCGACGCGGGAGCCGACGTGCTCTATCCCGTCGGCCGCCACGACCCCGACACTCTGCGCCGGCTGACGTCAGAACTGCCGTTGCCGGTCAACGCGATCGCCGTCCCCGACGTCGACGACCCCGCGTCGTTCGGCCCGCTGGGCGTGGCGCGTATCAGCTTCGGCCCGTTCTGGCAGGCCGCTTTGGCGACCCGGGCCCGCGAGATCCTGCAGCGCTGGCGCTGACCCGATCGCGCCGGCGGCCAGATCGCAGCCGTAACGCGGTTCGCTGTCGGCGAACGCGTCAGTCGACACGGACCGCGTGCACGACGGTGATCGGGAGGTGAATGCGTTCTCCGTCGAGCAGCGGCACGATCGCGGCGAACCGCCGGCCCATGTCCTGCATGTGTGCTATCTGCTCGGGCGGCATCTGCTGGCGCGTGGCTTCCGGCATGTCGTCCGGGTCACCGCCCATTGCGCCGCTGTTCGCCAGATACGTGGTCGGGCCCAGAAAGTCGATCCGCCAGCCGCTGCCGGTCAACGTGTCACGGATGCTGTCTTCCGGCACCGGTCTCGGGGCGATTGCGCCGTTGACGTTCCCCTCGGAGAAGCAATACAGGTGCCACCGCGCCCCGGGCCGCGTCGCGCGGTGCACCCCCGTCGCGTAAGAGCGCTGGCCGGCATCGTCGAGGCAGTGGTACAGCGCGCTGTCCACGACGGTGTCGAACCGGCCGTCGAAGCCGCTGAGGTTGGTGGCATCGGCCACGCCGAACGTGACTCCCCCGCCAGCGGGAGGCGCCGCCAGGGCCCCGGCCTCGTCCGCTCGGCTCCGTGCCGTCTCGATCGCCGCGGCGGAACCGTCCAGCGCGGTCACCGAGTATCCCTTCGAGGCAAGGAAAATCGCGTTGTCGCCGAGTCCGCAGCCGATGTCGAGCACTTCGCCGGATATCCCGCCGAGCGCCTCGAGTTCCATCAGCCGCGGCTGGGCTTGCCCGACGTCCCAAGGGATCCCGCCGGGCGGTGGGGCGCCGTCGAACGTAGGCTCGCCGCGGTAGAGCTTGTCGAACATGTCCGGGTCGTGGCGGAAGGCACTGGGGCTCGTCACCTGCCCCAACGTACGCCTGTCACCAGACGTCGCCGGATCGCCAGTCACACAACAGCTCTGCCGTGGGGTCGAGCGTGACGTCGACCGGCAGCACGAACACGCACCCGTCGTCTCCGGCCGTGCGGGTCGGGCCGGTGGGCGCCAGCACCGACGTCGGCCCCTGCCACCGGATCCAGCCCCGGTCGAGGTAGATCTGACGGGCCGACTTCGACGGGCTGAGCGCGCCGAGCCGGTAGGCCCCGCGGATCACCTGCTCGACACCGTCCATCAATGCCGTGCACAGGCCCTGGCCCCGCCAGTCCTCGCGGACCGCCACCCCTTCGACGTAGCCGGTGCGCAGTGGCGTCCCGCGGTACAGCAGTCGGCGCAGCACCACCGCGCTGTGGGCGATCAAGGCTCCATGGTGGTAGACCAGCGCATGCATGCCGCCGAGGGTGTGGTCCCAGTCGTCTTCGGTGAAGTCGCCGGCGAACGCGTCGATCAGCAGTTGATGTGCGCTCTGCCGGGTCTCGTTGTCGAGATCGGCCGTGTGGATCAGGCGGGCCGTGTGGACCGAAGTTCGCACATCCTCGGGTCTACCACGCGCGCCGCGGTCGGGACCAGTGAAAGCGGACGGTCTGGCCTGGGCGGATCTGTGCGACCCGGTCGATGTCGGCATCGACGACCACACCCGGCACCGGGTAGCCGCCGGTCACCGGATGATCGGGGCCCAGGATCACCGGCATCCCGTTCGGCGGCACTTGGATCGCGCCGCGGGTGGCGCCCTCGCTGGGCAGTTGCCGCCCGAGCCGGCGGAGCCCCAGCGGCTTTCCGACCAACCGCATGCCGACGCGGTCGCTGCGATCCGAGGCCACCCAGTCGGTATGCACCAACGCGTCCGGATCGGCCAGCCAGTCGTCGCGCGGGCCGGGTACCACCGACAGTTCGATGAGGTCATCGGTGAGCGATGCGACGGGCGCTTGGTCCAGTTCGGGAAAGTCCTGGGTGTGCTCGCCCACGGGCAGGACGTCGCCGGACCGCAGTGGAGCCGGCCCTATGGCCGACATCACGTCGTAGCTTCGCGATCCCAGGACAGGCGTCACCGCGATGCCACCGCGCACCGCCAGATAGGTGCGCAAACCGGAATGCGGGGCGCCCAGGGAGATCACCTGACCGTCGTGGGCGTAGTGAATGCTGTTGGTTCCGAAGGGGATTCCGTTGACGGCCGGGTCGGTGTCGGCACCCGTCACCGCGACTGCGACGTCGCCGCCGCGGACGCGGGCCGTGAGCCCGCCGAACATGACCTCGATGGTCGCGTGGTCGCCGGGGTTGGTCACCAGCCGGTTGGCCAAGGTGTGCGACCGGCGGTCGGCTGCGCCGGATCGTGTCACGCCGATGTGCGCCAGACCGGGCCGGCCGAGGTCCTGCACCAGGGCAAGCGGTCCGCTGCGCAGGATCTCGAGCGTGGTGGTCATCGAGCCTCCCGGAACTGCACGGTCATGCCGGCCACGAGCAGGGCCGGATCGGGGCGGTCGATGTCCCACAGCGCGGCCCCGGTGCGGCCGATCAGTTGCCAGCCGCCCGGGGTTTCGCGTGGGTAGACGCCGCTGAATTCGCCTGCGAGAGCGACGGATCCAGCTGGCACACGAGTGCGCGGCTCGTCGCGGCGGGGGACGGCCAGGCGGGGGTCGCCACCGACGAGGTAGGCGAAGCCGGGGACGAACCCGCCGAACGC
>JBAPQQ010000702.1:0-6932 GCA_049280695.1 Mycobacterium sp. | reverse complement strand
GTGATCGACCACCACAAGTCCAACCACCTGTTCGGCAGCCTGAATTTCGTTGAGCCGTCGGCTGATTCGACGACGATGCTGGTCGCGGACCTCCTCGACGCCTGGGGTAAGGAGATCGACCGCGACGTGGCCACGTGCCTGTACGCGGGACTGGCCACCGACACCGGCTCGTTCCGCTGGGCCAGCCCGCGGGCGCTGCGGCTGGCGGCGCGGCTGGTCGAGGCCGGCGCAGACAACGCCGCCATCTCCCGGCGGCTTCTCGATTCGCATCCGTACGCGTGGCTGCCGATGCTGTCGCGGGTCCTGGCGACGGCGCAACTGCTGCCGGACGCCATGGCCGGGCGCGGACTGGTGTTCGTCGTGGTGTCGCACGACGAATTCCGAAACAGCCAGTCCGAAGAGGTCGAAAGCATCGTCGACATCGTCCGCACCACGCAGCAGGCCGAGGTGGCGGTGGTGTTCAAGGAGATCGAACCGCAAGAATGGTCGGTGTCGATGCGGGCGAAGTCGTTCGATCTCGTCTCGGTGGCAACGCAATTCGGCGGCGGCGGCCATCAGCTCGCCGCGGGTTATTCGGCGTCCGGACCGATCGACGACGTGGTCGCGGCGCTGGTGCACGCGGTCGGCTGAGTTCCTACCGGCCGACCCAAGAATCAGCCAAGGTGTCCGGCGCAACCTTTGAGCCACGGGGGTACTGCTGGCCCCTCTTCCTTCCGGGTCTCTGCTGACACGGACTTGCAGCTGTGACGGGCGACGACGAACAATCGCCCGATAGTGACTGCATCGGAAGACTCGCTCGCCAGCGCGGGCAGGATCGCGGCCCTGGCCCTTCCGGCGCTGGGCGTACTGGCAGCCGAACCCCTGTACCTGCTCTTCGACACCGCGGTGGTCGGGCGTCTGGGCGCTCTGGCGCTGGCGGGCCTGGCGATCGGTGGACTGATCGTCAGCATGGTCGGCTCCGGGCTGGTGTTCCTGTCGTACGGCACGACGGCCCGCTCGGCCCGCTACCACGGGGCGGGTGACCGTGCGTGCGCCGTGCGCGAAGGCGTGCAGGCGACGTGGCTGGCGCTGGCTCTCGGCATGGTGTTCGTCGTCGTGGTGCAGGCAGCAGCGGTGCCCATCGTGTCGGCGATCGCCTCGACGGACGACATCACCGGCGAGGCGCTGACGTGGCTGCGGATCGCCGTGCCGGCCGCGCCGGCCATGCTGATCTCGCTGGCGGGCAACGGCTGGATGCGCGGCGTGCAGGACACCGTGCGGCCGCTGCGGTACGTGGTCACCGGTTTCGCGGTCTCGGCGGTGCTGTGCCCGCTGCTGGTCTACGGCTGGCTGGGCCTGCCCCGCATGGAGCTGGCGGGCTCGGCCGTGGCTAATCTCGTGGGTCAGTGGATCGCGGCCCTTCTATTCGGGTGGGCACTGCTCGTCGAACGCGTGCCGCTGGCCCCCGACTGGTCCGTGCTGCGTGCCCAGATGGTGATGGGCCGGGACCTGTTCGTCCGCACCGTGGCGTTCCAGGTGTGCTACGTGTCTGCCGCGGCCGTGGCGGCCCGGTTCGGCGCAGCGGCGGTGGCGGCGCACCAGGTGGTGCTGCAGGTGTGGAGTTTCCTCGCGCTGATGCTCGATTCGCTTGCGATCGCGGCGCAGTCACTGGTCGGCGCCGCACTGGGGGCGGGCCTCGCCGCTCATGCGAAGTCGGTGGCGTGGCGGGTGACGGCCTTCTCCGCGGTGGCCGCGGCGGTGCTGTCGGTGGTGTTCGCGGCCGGCGCGTCGGTGTTGCCGAAGCTGTTCACCAACGACCGGGCCGTGCTGGACGCGGTCGTGGTGCCGTGGTGGTTTCTGGTCGCGCAGTTACCCGTCGCCGGAGTGGTGTTCGGCCTCGACGGCGTCCTGCTCGGCGCCGGCGACGCGACGTTCATGCGCAACGCGACGGTGATCAGCGCGCTGGCCGGCTTCCTGCCGCTGATCTGGCTGTCGCTGGTGTTCGGCTGGGGGCTGGCCGGAATCTGGTCGGGCCTGTCCGCCTTCATCCTGCTGCGGCTGATGTTCGTAGGCTGGCGCGCATTCTCCGGCCGATGGGCCGTGCCCGGCACCTAGCCCGAACCGCGAGCGTGCACGGACTGCCGGCCGCAGCGGCGTGCACTGGCGCGACCTCCACCCCCGCGCCGAGGCGGGTCAGGAAATCTGGGAGCGGCCGCGCTTGATGACGGCCTCGCGGTTGGCGGCGATGTCGTCGCTGCTGGCGCTCGTGCGCAACCAGTTCTGCGCCGACTCTTCCTCGATCGCGAAGGCCTCGCGGGTCTGCGCCTCGTCGATGCGGTGATACGACGTGAGCAAGGCTTGCACCGCGGCCCGGTTGTTGTTGACGATCGACGCCGCGACTGCCCGTGCGGTGTCCATCAACTCGTCGTGCAGTACCACCTCGGTCACCAAACCGACCCGCAGCGCGTCGTAGGCGTTCAGGTAGTCGCCGGTGAGGCTCATGCGGTAGGCCATGCCGCGGCCCACCACCTGCGGCAGCCGCACCGACATGCCCCAACCGGGGAGCAAGCCCACCCGGGCGTGGGTGTCGGCGAAGCGCGCATTCTCCGACGCGATCAAGATGTCGCAGCTCAGCGCCAGTTCGAACCCGCCGGTGACGCACACCCCGTTGATCGCACCGATCACCGGTTTGCTCATCGTCGGCCAGCGCACCTTGGACAGGCTCCTACTCGAGTCGCCCAGGCTGGTGCCGATCTCCTTCAGGTCCACGCCGGCGGAGAACGCCGGATCGGTTCCGGTCAGGATCACCACGTCGACGTCGTCGTCGGTCTCCGCAGCGGCCAATGCGTCGAACAGCGTGTCCTGCAACTCCTTCGAGAGTGCGTTGCGCACCCGGGGGCGGTTGAGCGTGAGAGTCCGGATCCGGTCGGAGGTGTCGATCAGGAGCACATCTGCTGTCTGCTCTTCGCGCGAGCGCTCATTGCTGTCGTCGGCCACGAGGTGAGCCTATCGTCGGTGCCATGTGCCGAAACATCACCGAGCTCCGCGGCTTGCAGCCCGCCGCCACCGAGGAGGAGATCGAGGCCGCCGCGCGCCAGTATGTCCGCAAGGTCAGCGGCGTCACCCGCCCGACGGCGGCCAACGCCGACGCGTTCGAGGCGGCCGTCGCAGAAGTCACCGCAACCACCGCGCGCCTGCTGTCCCAACTGCCCCCGCGCAAGCAGCCGCCGAAGACGGTGCCACCGCTGCGCCGGCCGGAAGTGCGCGCCCGGCTTAAAACATGACCACTCCTGCGCTCAAGGAGTGGAGTGCGGCGGTGCATGCGCTGCTCGACGGACGGCAGACCGTGCTGCTGCGCAAGGGCGGCATCGCCGAGAGACGCTTCGAGGTGGCCGCCGAGCGGTTCCTGTTGTTCCCGACGATCGCACACAGCCACGCCGAACGCGTGCGGCCCGAGCACCGCGACCTGCTGGCACCCGCCGCCGCCGACAGCGACGATGACCACATTGTCGTGCGTGCAGGCGCGAAAGTTGTTGCCGCCATATCGGTTTCGAATCCCAGGGGGCTGACCGACATCGCAGCGCTGCATATCTGGACGGACGCCTCGATAAAGGAGGACCGCCTCGACTTCCGCCCTCGGCACCGGTTGACGGTGTTGGTGGTACAGGCTTGCCCGCTGGAGCCGGTTCGGCTGACCCGCACCGCGGATTACGCCGGCTGCACCAGTTGGGTGGACCTGCCTCTCGACCCGGAGTGGGGTGCGCCGGTGCACGACGCGGCCGCGCTACGGGGAATCGCCGACCGGGTTCGCCGCGCCGTCGGCTGAGGACGCGGTGCCGATTTCGTCCGGGATTCGGGATCTCGCGGATACCCTTACCGCAGGGTCGGCATACGCCGGAGGGGTGTTTTATGGGCACACCGTGTTTTTGGTGTCGCGAACGAAACGCAGAAGGTTTCGCCGACTTCGAAATGCAAGCTTACGTTCGACGCGAGACGACCTTGGGCGAGGTGCTCAAGGGGGCAGAACCCATCGTGTGGCAATCCTCGATTGTTCCCATACCCATCTGCGGGATGTGCGAGCAGGCCCATAAGGACGCCACCGACATTCGCGATCAATGGACCTGGCTCGTCGCTGTGGGCGGGTGCTTGGCAATCCTTGTGCTCGGTCTCGTCTTGTTCGGGCTCTTGCGAATTCAATTCCCCGGCAGCTTCGGAATTTGGTGGGCCATCGTGATCGGCTGGGTGGTGGCCGGATTGAAAATCGGCCAGTCCAAAGCGCTGCGCCGGCTGCAAGAATCCGGCACGGCGCGCTACCGCGAGGGGCAGACTTTTCCCGCGGTCGTCGAAATGCAATCGCTGGGGTGGAAGCCCGGTAGCCCTGGCACTTTCGACAAACGCATTGCGAAATATGAGTACTTCTGACCGCCGGACGAATTCCTCAGGCGCTCGCAGACGACGCCGCGCCGTCGGCTGACGGTCGCGTAGTGGTAGCCGGAAGGAACAGCCGCGAGCTTCCCTGCGCGCCGTGGTGCACGGTGTGGGTGGCGGCGACGAGTCGCTGGGCGGTGATCGCCGGCTCGCCGGTGCCGGAATTGCGGCCGAACAGGGGATGAGCGCCACCGGCGACCAGCAGCCGGATTCTGGATCCCGCGCGGAAACGGTGGGCGGTCGGATCCAGTTCGATGCGGACGTCGGTGGGCTCGGCCGCCGCGGTCAGTCGCCGGTAGCTCTCGGTGACGTTGCGTGAGCGACCCCGCTCGTCGACCTCGCTGAGCCGCACGAACAGGTCGACGTGCGGGATGTCGGCGGCGTGCGAGAATTCGACGGCCGGGCTGCCCATCACGTAAAGATCCGATGCCAGCGGCTCCGACGTGAACGTCACGACGTCGTCGCGCTCGGCCATCGCGGTGTCGTCGCGGTACCCGCTCTTGGGGGCCAGCAACAACGGGCCGCCGATGGTCGACGTCGGTCGAGCCGGGTCGTAGGTGAAGCTCGACGCGCCGCCGCCCTCGGGTGGTGGGCTCTGGGTAAGCGCGCCTCCCGGTGCGAGGAAGAGCACGCGCGGAGACGTCGGCGGTGGCCAGTCGGCCAGCTCGACCCAGTGGTCGCCGGTGATCCAGACCCGCACCGGGTTGCGGGACGCCTCACGCTCGCCCGCCAGATGCCAGTCAAGCCATTCCAGTGACTCGCGGGCGGCCCGCGCCGCGCCCGTCGTCGTCAGCTGGGCGTGTGTCCACGGTCCCACGGTCAACGCGACGTCGGCGTCACGGTCGCGCAGCTGCCGGTACTGCTCGATCGTCTGACGCAGGAAGGTGTCTTGCCAGCCGCCGATCAACAGCACCGGTACCTTCACCCGATCCAGTGCGGCGCCGAACCGCAACGGCTCCCAGTACGGATGGTCGGGGTCGTGGTGTCTCAGCCACGACTCGAACCACGACGCGCCTTCACCGAGCAGCGCGCGGGCGGAATCGCCCAGCGGCAGACCCGACGTGGCCCGCGCCAGACGCCGACGCGCTGCCGCGGCCCAGATCAGCCCTTTCAGGCGGCCGCCGTGCTCCTGGTGAGCCATCACGTCCGCCCACCCGAGGGAATCGTTCAATCGGAACGCGCCGGTGTCCCACAGCGAGGTCGCGAAATCGTGGGGTCCCGCGGTGACGATGGCCGCGGCCAGTTCGGCGGGCGGATCCATCATCAGCGCCCACTGTGTCGAACCGAGATAGGACTGACCGATAGTCGCGAACCGCCCGGTGAACCATGGTTGGCGGCGCAACCACTCGACGGTGTCGACGCCGTCGGAGGTTTCGTGGACCAGCGGGTGGAACTCGCCTCCGGAGTCGGCGGTGCCCCGCACGGACTGCAGGACGACGTGGTACCCGCGGGTGGCGTACAGCTGGGCCAGCAGCAGCGAGACCGGAAAGCCCCGGCCGTACGCGCCGCGGACCAGCAGCGTGCCTTTGACAGGGCCGGTGGGGGCGTAGTGGTCGGCCACCAGCTCGACCCCGTCGCGCATCGGGATCCGCAGACCCCGGTCCACGTTGTAGTCCGACGTCGGTGCGGGCAGGCCGAGCAGGCGCGTGAGGGTCCGGTGGCCGGACTGCCACGCCATGCGCTTGAGTCGCGGCCCGAGGGGCCGCTCAGAGGTGGTGGTCAAACGTCAGAACTTGTAGTAGGGGGCCAGCTGTTGGGCTCGTGCCATGTTCTCGCTTGGGCAGTCTACGTCGGGGTCGGAGTAGACCGGGGAGTATAACAGCGACTGCTGGATCAACCCGTAGCTGGTTTCGAACATGACCATGCAGGAGAACCACCATTTGTTGTTCCAGTCGGTGGGCTTCATCACCCACAGCGAGGCCGCGCGGTGCCCGGCGATCGTGGTCTCGACCGCGTCGGGGGACAGGCTCTGCTGGTAGGTGCGCCAGATGATCGGTTCGATCGACATCTGGTAGTTGGCCGCGTCGTAATGGCAGCGCAGGCCGTCTTCCGGTTCCGGCGGAGTGAACGCCAGCCCGAGACGCTCGATCACGGCGATCGGGATGTCCTCGCACGGGTTGAACGGGCTCGGGTCGACGGTGTCGACCACCGGCCACTTGATCGTGGTGGTCGGATTGTCCATCGGCGCGGCCGTTGACCGCAGCTGCACGTCGCCGGTCACGCCCGGATTGGCGGGCGACGACTGCCAGACCACGACGACAGCGGCGACCACCGCGCACAGCACCGCGAACAGCCGCAACCTGGTGACCATCCTGGTGGGCATCCTGGTGGGCATCCTGGTGGGCATGGCAACCCCCTGAGCTGTTGGTTTCGGCAGTCCCCTTCGGGGGAGTGTAGCCGTGCCTCAGGGTCGGCACGGCGGTAAACGAGAACCTGTTCTAGTTCGCCGGACGGCCGGCCGGCTGGCATTCAGTAATCTGGTCGGTTGTGGCGACGCTCTGGGCTGTCAGCGACCTGCACACGGG
>JBAPQQ010000701.1:0-5425 GCA_049280695.1 Mycobacterium sp. | reverse complement strand
GCCACGCGTCGTCGACGGTGACGTAGTAGACGGTGCGGTTGTCGGCGGCCCACGTCACGCCCGCGCCGATGCCCTCGATCTCGTCGGGGTAGCGTTCGCCGGTGCTCAAATCCTTGAACCGCAGGGTGTATCGCTCGTCGCCCACCACATCCACGGAGTAGGCGAGGGTGTTTCCGTCGATGCCGACGCTGGCGGCGCCGAGCGCGAAGAACGTGTGGCCCGCAGCCTCCTCGTTCTCGTCGAGAAGCACTTGCTCGCCGGGGATCTCGGTGTTCTCGTCCAGTTGCGGCGGCACCCAGTCGGCGACATCGGTTACGGGACAACGGCATTGCACCGCGTACTGCTTGCCCTCGAAGCTGCGGCCGTAGTACCACCAGGCGCCGCGCCGCGTCGGCACCGACAGGTCCGTCTCCTTGGTGCGGGACTTGATCTCGTCGAATATCTGCTGCCGCAACGGGGCGAGGCTGTCGGTCAGCTGTTCGGTGTAGCTGTTCTCGGCGTCGAGGTAGTCGATGACTTCGGGATCCGACTTGTCCCGCAGCCACTCGTAAGGGTCGACGAACACGTCGCCGTGGTGCTCGCGGATGTGATCGACGCGTTTGGCCTGCGGTGGCCGGGGAGAAGCGCTCACTCGGCGGGCCCGATCCAATCATCGAACCGCAGACCCGAAATGCGTTCGTAGGCTTCGATGTAACGCGCCCGTGTGGCGTCCACGACGTCGGCCGGCAGTGGCGGTGGGGCATCGCCGCCGGCGCGATCCCAGCCGGAGTCCGGGCCGGTGAGCCAGTTGCGCACGAACTGCTTGTCGAAGCTGTGCTGCACGACGCCGGGGCGGTACTCGTCGGCGGGCCAGTACCGCGACGAGTCCGGCGTGAACACCTCGTCGGCCAGCACCAGCGCGCCGCGCTCGTCGACACCGAACTCGAATTTGGTGTCGGCAACGATGATTCCGCTCTTCAGCGCGTGATCGGCGCCTTGACGATAGATCCGCAGCGTCAGTTCACGCGCCGCCTCTGCGCGCTCGGCGCCCACCGCCGAGACGACGGCGCCGAACGAGATGTTCTCGTCGTGCAGACCCAGCTCGGCTTTAGTGGCAGGCGTGAAGAGCGGTTCGCCGAACCTGCTCGCCTCCACCAGACCGCTGGGCAGCGGGATGCCGCACAAGGTGCCGGTCTTCTGGTAGTCGAGAAGGCCCGAGCCGGTCAGATACCCGCGAGCAACGCACTCGACGGGCAGCATGTCGAGTCGACGCACCACGATCGCGCGGCCCAGCACCTCGTCGGGGATTCGCGGGTCGTCGGGCGGGCCCGCCAGGTGGTTGGGTGCGTCGAGCAAGCCGAAGAAGAACACGCTCATCGCGGTGAGGATGCGGCCCTTGTCCGGGATCCGCGGTTCCAGCACGTAGTCGAAGGCCGAGATCCGGTCGCTGGCGACGAAGAGCAGATGCCCGTCGTCGACCTCGTACAGCTCGCGCACCTTCCCGCTTGCCAGGTGGCGGTAATCGGTGAGGGCAGGACGCACCGCGTCAGCCTAACCTCCTCGGGCGGGGCAGCCGGTGTGCTGGGATCGACGGCATGAGAACGCGGTATGTGCCCTACTCCAGCAGGCCCGTGCGGTTGATGGGGCAACTCGTCAGCGATGTCGTCGTGATCACCTGGACGGTGCTGTGGGTCTGGATCGGCATGGCGGTCTACAGCGCCCTGGCGGCCGTGGCCGAGGCGGGCCGGCGGGTGGAAAGCGGCGCGAGCGACCTGGCCGGCAATCTCGACTCCGCCGGCCAGCGGGCCGACCGGATCCCCTTGCTCGGCGACGCGCTGAGTAAACCTCTGAGCGCGGCGGGCAGCGCCGCACACGACATCGCCAGCGCGGGGCAGAGCCTCGACACGACGGCCAGCTGGCTGGCGTGGCTGCTCGCGTTCGCCGTTGCGGGATTTCCGATCCTGGCGCTGGCGATGCCGTGGCTGGTGCTGCGGTTGCGCTTCGCCATGCGCAAGCACGCGATCGTCGGTCTCGCCGCCACACCGGCCGGCGTGCAGCTCCTTGCGCTGCGGGCCCTGGCGAACCGGCCCCTGCGGCGGCTGGTCTCGGTCAGCCCGGATCCGGTGCGGGCATGGCGGCAGGAAGATCCTTACGCGATCGCCGGGCTGGCGGCACTGGAGTTGCGCGCCGCAGGCGTCGGGCGGGGCGGGCTGACACGCGGGCCGCGTTTCTGAGGGATTACCGGACACCAGTGACACCGACCGAAACGGCCGCCAGCCCGTCTCGACGTCGCTCAGCCGAGAACGCATGGGCCGCTAGAGGATTGCGCCGGGGCTGTACTTCGCCGCCTGCGGGTAGCGGCTCACCAGCTCGTCGACCGCGGCCACCACGGCATCGACCTGGCCTGCAGCCGCCCCGGTGAACGCTCCGCGATCGGCCATCGCGTCGTCGAGGGCCGCTCGGTCCAGCGGCAGGCGGCCATCTTCGGCCAGCCGCTCCAGCAAGTCGGGGTCTGCGCCGCGTTCACGCATCGCCAGCGCCACGGCGACCGCGTGTTCCTTGATCACCTCGTGGGCCGCTTCCCGGCCCATTCCCGCCCGCACCGCGGCGATGAGGATTCGCGTGGTCGCCAAGAACGGCAGATAGCGGTTCAGTTCACGCTCGATCACCGCGGGATAGGCACCGAACTCGTCGAGCACCGTCAAGAACGTTTCGATTTGTCCGTCGATCGCGAAGAACGCGTCGGGCAACGCGACCCGCCGCACGACCGAGCAGAACACGTCGCCTTCATTCCATTGCGCACCGGCGAGTTCGGCGGTCATCGACGCGTATCCACGCAGAACCACCTGCAGGCCGTTGACGCGTTCGCAGCTGCGGGTGTTCATCTTGTGCGGCATTGCCGACGAGCCGACCTGGCCCGGGGCGAAACCTTCGGTGACGAGTTCGTGGCCGGCCATCAGGCGAATGGTGTGCGCCAGCGACGACGGGCCCGCCCCGAGCTGGACGAGCGCCGAGGTGACGTCGTGGTCGAGAGAACGGGGGTACACCTGTCCGACGCTGGCGAAAGTGTGCTTGAAACCCAGGAATTCGGCGACCCGGCGCTCGAGTTCAGCGAGCCGGTGCGCGTCGCCGCCGAACAGGTCGAGCATGTCCTGGCCGGTGCCCATCGGTCCCTTGATGCCCCGCAACGGATATCGGTCGATCAGCTCACGCAGCCTGGTCAGCGCGATCAGCATCTCTTCGGCCGCAGACGCGAACCGCTTACCCAGCGTCGTCGCCTGCGCGGCGACGTTGTGGCTGCGGCCCGCCATCACCACGTCGCGGTCCTGCACGGCGCGTTCGGCGAGCCGGGCCACCACCGCGACGCCGTGGGAGTGCACCAGCTGCAGCGACTTCCGGATCTGCAGCTGCTCGACGTTCTCCGTGAGGTCGCGGCTGGTCATCCCTTTGTGCACGTGCTCGTGGCCGGCCAGCGCGTTGAACTCCTCGATCCGTGCCTTGACGTCGTGGCGCAGCACCCGCTCGCGTTCGCGGATGGACGCCAAATCGACGTTGTCCAGGACCTTTTCGTAGTCGGCCACCGCCGCCGGTGGCACGTCGACACCCAACTCGGCCTGCGCGCGCAGCACCGCGAGCCACAGCCGCCGCTCGGCGACGATCTTGGCCACCGGCGACCAGACGGCCACCATCTCGTCGCCGGCGTAGCGCGTGGCCAACACGTCGGGAATCGTCACAAACACACAGCTTACGGCGACGGCCTGCCGCGCCGAGTGTGACGTCACGAGCACATTTCGGCGCAGTGGCAAAGTGGGCGAGTGCACTTCATCGGGCTCGACCTGGCGTGGGGTCTCAAGAACCAGTCCGGCATTGCGGTGCTTGACGCCGAGGGGGCTCTGGTCGGCCTCGGCGTCGGGCATGACGACGACCACCTCGTGACGACGCTGCGGCCATCCGTCGCTGACGAATGCGTGGTTGCGGTGGACGCACCGCTGATCGTGCACAACGCGACGGGGCGGCGTCGCGCTGAAGCGGAGCTTTCCGCCGACTTCGGCCCTTTCGACGCGGGCGCCTATCCCGCGAACACGACGCTGCCGGTCTTCGCGGCCGGATCGCGGGGTGCGCGGATCGCCGACGCACTCGGCCTGGAAATCACTCCTTGCGCGAAACCTCGGCGCGCCATCGAGGTGTATCCGCATTCCGCAACGATCTCGCTCTTCAGGCTCGGCCGTACGTTGAAGTACAAAGCCGGGCGCGGCAGATCGGTCGAGGACCGCAAGACCGCGTTGTTGCGACTGATGGCGCTGATTGTCGGACTCGGCGATGCGACCCCGCCGCTGAGGGTCTCCTGCTCGCCGGGCTGGCCAGATCTTCGGGATGCCGTCGGGGCGGCGACCCGGCCATTTCAACTGGACCGGGCGGAGGATCCCATCGACGCGGTGATATGCGGCTACGTCGCGATGTATGCCCATCGGCGGCCCGACGACGTCGTGACATATGGCGATGTCGACACCGGCTTCATCGTCACCCCGGCGCTGCCGCCGGACCTCGAGCCGACCCCGAGAGCGTCTTCGCCGGACGTGAACGTACTGCGAGAATCTCGACCGGATCTCGCGGCAGCCGCACGCTCGCGGTCATAGCAGCACCCGGGCAGGAACATCCCCCGCCGCGGGGCGCTGACTCGCGGACGGCCGGATCGGCTAACGTCTCCGCCTACTGCAGGGGTGCCAGCACGTCGATCACATCCAACAGCGCGGCCCTGGCGGTCGACCGGAGGTTGCCGCTGTCGTCGACAAGCGCGGCCACCACCGCTCCGTCGAGCGCATACATCAACGCGTTGAGGCGGTCACCGCGCACCACTCGCCCACAGCGCTCCATCGCCTCGACGACCAAGGCCGTCCGCTGACGGCGGATGCGGCGCTGGACGTCGCGCAGCCAGGCGTGCCGCGCGCAAGCGATGTAGATCTCGTAGCGAGAGATCAACTCTTCGTTGATTCGCAAGAGCGATCCGTCGTCCAGGAGAAGTTCCACGAGCACGTCGGCGGTCGCGTCCACACCTCGGCGTCGCCGGGCCAACTCGGCCACCCGCTCGCGGAGCCTCCCCGTCTCGTTCATGCCCGCGTACTCCACCGCGTGGACCAACAAGTCGTCCAGTGAGGTGAAGTAGTAAGTGGTCGACGCCAGCGGCAAACCGGCTCGCCGCGCGACGGCGCGGTGCCGGACCGCGTCGAAGCCACCTTCGCACAGCAACTCAGCGGCCGCGCTCACCAACGCCTGCCGCCGGCGTTCTCCCTTCGGGGTGACCGCAGCTGTCACACCACTGATGCTGCCAGTCGCATGACCGGTTATCTGCGCTTTCGCACGAAAGCTCAGCAGCCGCGCAGGCCGTCGACGGGCCGATGGCATGATGTCCGGCATGCCACTGCTGAGCCGCCGCGCGGTTCTGCAA
>JBAPQQ010000700.1:0-1899 GCA_049280695.1 Mycobacterium sp. | reverse complement strand
TGGCACCGTGCTGGTCCCGGCACTCGCGGTGGACCGCCACGGTGTGCGGTTGGGCCGCGGCGCCGGCTTCTACGACCGCTCGCTGGGATTCCGCGATCCGGCCGCCCGATTGATCGCCGTGGTGGCTGACGACGAACTCGTCGATGAGCTGCCCGTCGAACCCCACGACCTCACGATGACCCACGCGCTGACACCGGGCTACGGGTTGATTTCCCTGCGCTGATTGCCCGGTTTTCCGGGAATGCGAGCTGGATCGTTGGCACTTGAATAGGTAGAGTGCTAGAAAGCTGACCTAACGGAGGTTCCTGTGCCGACCTATTCCTATGCGTGCACCGAGTGTGACAACCGGTTCGACGCGGTGCAGGCGTTCACCGAGGACGCGATGACCGAGTGCCCCCAGTGCTCAGGCCGGCTGCGCAAACTGTTCGGCAAGGTCGGCGTGGTGTTCAAGGGCAGCGGGTTCTATCGCACCGACAGCAGGGCGGGGGCCAACGGCTCGTCCACCGGCGAGAAGAAGTCCACGGCCGACGCGTCGAGCGATTCCTCGTCGAGCGATTCTTCGTCGACGGCGAAGAGCAACGGCGACGCGAAGTCCTCGTCGACCCCGGCGCCGGTCGCTGCCGCAGCCAGCTGACGCGTTATCCACAGACCTTCTTTCCCACACCCCTCTGCAGCCCCGGTTGGCCTTAGCGTGGCCGGATGGGGGAATCGCTCAATCCGTCTGCGCTGAATCGCCTTTCGCGTCTGCTACGGCCCGACTGGTCGCGCACGCTGGCGGCGCGGCGGATCGCGGCGGCGGCCTTGGTGGTGCTCGCCGCCGTCGTCGCATTTCGTTCCGACCCTGACGGCGATCAGGCGGATGCCGTCGTCGCAACCCGCAACCTGGCGCCGGGGATCACGCTCACAGCCGACGACGTGCGCGTCGAAAAGCGTTCGACGGCAACGGTTCCCGACGGCGTCCGGTCCGATGTCGACGACGTCGTCGGCGCGACGCTCGCCGGGCCGGCCAGACGCGGCGAGGTGCTCACGGACGTCCGGCTGCTCGGCCCGCGGCTGGCCACCTCGGCCGCGGGACCGGATGCCCGCATCGTGCCACTTCACCTCGCCGACTCCGCACTGCTGGAAATGCTGCGTGCCGGCGACGTGGTCGACGTACTGGCTGCCGGATCGTCCGACTCGTCAGCTGACCCTTCTCCTCACGTCGTGGCCACCGACGCCGTCGTGGTTCTGGTGTCTCCCAAGCCGGCTCAGCGCGGGCCGGGCAACGATCGGGCTGTTCTCGTGGCCCTGCCCGCGGCCACGGCGCACAAGGTGGCCGGCGTAGCGCTGGTGGAGACCGTGACGATTACCTTCCACTGAGAGCCGCTACGACTAATGTTCGTCACATGCTGAAGGGATTCAAGGAGTTTCTGTCGCGAGGCAATATCGTCGACCTGTCGATCGCGGTGGTCATCGGCACTGCGTTCACCGGTCTTGTCACCGCGTTCACCAAGAGTGTTATCGAGCCGCTGATCAGCCGGATCGGCGCGGGCAAGGACGCCGACTACGGGATCCTGCGCATCCCGATCGGCGGTGACCAGGCCATCGACCTCAACGTCGTCTTGTCGGCCTTCATCAACTTCTTCCTGGTGGCCGCGGTGGTGTACTTCCTCATTGTGATGCCCTACAACAGGCTGCGGAAGCGCGGCGAGGTGGAGCAGGCGCAAGACACCGAGCTGTCGATGCTGACCGAGATTCGCGACCTGCTGGCAAGCAACGGACAACGCTCCGGGCGGCACGAAACGGCGCCGGGCACCGGCCCCAGTCCCGACACTGCGAAGACGACCAGCGCCGACAAGACTTAGCCGACGAAAATCAGCCCCCGATATATGGCCGGGGGCTGATTCCTACGTGTCGGGG
>JBAPQQ010000699.1:0-6648 GCA_049280695.1 Mycobacterium sp. | reverse complement strand
CGAAATGATCTCAGCTGCAACGAAAGTCGGGCTCGCCGAGGTTCGGGACATCAACGAGTCCGACGCCGAGCGGGTTGGATACGCCACGTCGACGATCCGGAACGGCCGGCGGGTCAGTGCCGCCGACGCATTCCTGCGGCCCGTCCGGCACCGGCCGAACCTGACCGTTCTCACCCGCACCGCCGTCCGCCGGATCCTGCTCGAGCACGGCCGGGCGGTCGGGGTCGAAATCTACGGCCGCCGCGGCACCGCGGAACTGCGCGCGGCGCGCGAGGTGATCGTCTCACTCGGCAGCCTCAACAGCCCGAAGGTGTTGCAGCTCTCGGGGATCGGACCGCAAGACGTGTTGCAGCGTGCGGGAGTGCCGGTGTACCTCGGCCGAGACAACGTGGGCCGGCGAATGCGTGAACACCGCTGTATGACATTGAGGTTCCGGCTCTGCGAAGACCTCGGCTACAACCGCCAACTGGCCACCAGCTCCGGTCAAGCGCTCGCCGCGGCGCGGTACGTGGCCTACCGGAAGGGCCCGCTGGCCGCTCCGTCGTTCGACGTGCTGGCCTTTCTGAAGACCACACCCGATGCCCCGCGTGTCGACGGGCAGTTGCTGATGAGCCCGTTCACGATTCCCGCCTACAACGTGGGCGAGCCCGTCGCCGTCGAGCGCGCACCCGGCATCTCCTGCCTGGGGTTCGTATTGCGCCCGACGTCCGAGGGCAGCGTCGCGGTCACTTCCGCCGACCCGTCCGCTCCGCTGCTCATCGAGCCGAATTACCTCGCCACCGACTACGACCGGACTGTTTGCGCAAACCTGCTGCGGAAGATGCGCGAGGTCTTCGAGCAGTCACCGATCGCGGACCGGATCAGCCACGAGACCTACCCCGGACCCGAGGTCCAGAGTGACGAGGAGATCGTCGACTCCGCACTGAGCGGCGGCTACTGCGGCTACCACGCCGTCGGCAGCTGCGCGATGGGCCCGAGCGACGATGATGTGGTCGACAGCAAGTTGCGGGTGCGCGGCGTGGACAACCTTCGGGTGGTGGACTGCTCGGTGATGCCGACGATGCTCGCCGGGAATCTCAACGGCCCGGTCATGGCGATGGCGTGGCGGGCCGCCGACTTCATTCTTCAGGATCAGTAGGCCTCAGGCCGTCTTCTTGATCAGAGGCAGCATCAGTTGCCGGCGGGCGGCGATCACGTCAGCGAAGTGGTGCAGCGCCTCGTGGACCGAGCCGGCGACGGAAAGCAGGTCGTCGTTGTCATCGTCCAAGAGGTCGGCCACAGTGTCCGCTGCGACCAGTACACATTGCACCCCGGCAGCGCGGCAGTCCTGGGCAAGGGTCTTCAGCAACGACATGGCGTCTGCGGCGGAGATTCTCGCTGCACTGAGGTCGAAGATGAGCGGATCTCTGGCGAGGATGAAACGCTGCGTGTAGGCGGCCACTGCGTCGACATTGACATCGTCGATGCTGCCCTTGATCGTCACGACCGTCGCCAGATGGCGGCAGTGCGCCCGGATCTTGGCGCGGCCGCAGTTGAATGCGGCATTGTCGAATCGGGACGTGGCATTGGGCGCCGACGCGGTGAGTGTCGCGGTCATTAGGAGCCTCACTCTCGAGGATTTCCTTGAACGCTAATGCCGAAATCTAAGGTGACTGGCAGTAACACCTAACTGCTTGCTAAGAAACTCAATGGGCCCCATGGTGCGGTAGCCGGACCACCTGAACGAAGAACTCGTCGATCTGGCGCACGGCATTCATGAACTGGTCGAGGTCCACCGGCTTGGTGACGTAGGCGTTGGCGTGCAGCTTGTAACTGCGCAGGATGTCCTCCTCGGCCGACGACGTCGTGAGCACGACGACCGGGATGTGGCTGAGGTTGGGGTCGGACTTGATCTTCTCCAGCAGTTGGCGGCCGTCGTACTTCGGCAGGTTCAGGTCGAGCAGGATCAGGTCGGGTTTCGGTGCATTTTGGTATGCACCGCGCCGGTACAGGAAGTCCAGGCCCTCCTCGCCGTCGTGCGCGACATGCAGGGTGTTGTTGATCTTGTTGTGCTCGAAAGCTTCTCGCGTGATCAGCTCGTCTCCTGGATCGTCTTCGACGAGCAGAACGTCGATCGCTCGACCGGCCGGTGTCATTGATGTGTTCCTTCCAGAGTGGTGGCCGCTGTCTCGTCCACGGTTGCGGAAATGGTGGGCATGGTAAAGCAGAGCCGGGCTCCGTCGGTGTAGGAAGTGTCGATCCAGATCGTGCCGCCGTGGTACTCGACGATCTTCTTGCACAGCGCTAGACCGATGCCGGTGCCGGCGTACGCGTCGCGGCCGTGCAGGCGCTGGAAGATCACGAACACCTTGTCGACGAACTCCTCCGGGATGCCGATGCCGTTGTCGGACAGCGTCAGCAACCAGTCGTCACCGTATTCTGAGCACTCGATGACGATTCGAGGCGCGGCGCCGTCGCGGCGGAACTTGACCGCGTTGCCGATCAGGTTCTGCCATACCATCGTCACCAGCGTCGGATCCCCGAGCACCCTCGGCAGCTGCCCTGGCGGGCGCAGGATTTCGGCAGCCGTCTCGCTCAGCGTCGTGGTGAGATTGGCCAGCGCTGCGTCCAGGGCGGAATCAAGGTCGACCTCAGTCTTGTGCGCATTGAGACGGCCGACGCGGGAGAACGTGAGGAGGTCGTTGATGAGCACTTGCATGCGCTTGGCGCCGTCAACCGCGAATGTGATGTACTCGGCGCCGCGCTCGTCGAGCTTGTCGCCGTAGCGCTTCTGAAGCAGTTGGCAGAACGAGGCGACTTTGCGCAGTGGCTCCTGCAGGTCGTGGGAGGCGACGTACGCGAACTGCTCGAGTTCGGCGTTGGAGCGCTGCAATTCGACCGTCTGCTCGTCGAGGGCCTCCTGCGCCGCGCGGGACGCGTCGAGCTCCTCCACGATCCGTTGTCGCATGTTCTCGACGTCGGTTCCGATGCCGCGGATGTCCTTCGGCCCGCGCGGAGTTATCCGTTCGGTGAAGTTTCCCGCAGTAATCAGCCGGCACGCAGCGGCGAGAGCGCCCAGGGGACGGGTCACCGCGTTGCGCGCAACGACCGCCAGCAAGATCACCGTTACCAAGAAGGCACCGACCAGACCGATCAGCAGTATGTCGCGCCATTTCTGCACCGTATCGAGGTCGTCCATACCGGCCGTCCGCACGACGGCCAGGTGCTCGTTCTGCGCGTCGAAAAGGGTTCGCAGCCGGTCGAATCCGGCTTTGCCGCGCTCTATCAAGTCTGCGTTGGCAAGCGCGGGAGTACCTCGGGTCACGCTTGCGACGAGCGGCTCGGCGTAGGTTGTCCGCCAGTCGGCCGCTGCGCGCTCTATCGCCTCGAGATCGGCCATCAGCTCGGGGCGCTGGCCCACCAGTTGCCGGATGTCGTGGGCGGCTTCCTGTTCGGCCCGTTGCCCGTCGTAATACGGGGCCAGGAACTGGCGGTCGGCGGAGAGCGTGTAGCCACGGACGGCCGTCTCCTGATCGCGCAGTGCGGCTTGCAACTGATATGCCGCCACCCGCGCCGGCTGGACGTCGACGATCAGTTCCTCGGACATCTTGTCGGTGCGGTTGAGCAACACGGCAACGGCCACACCGCCGACGAGCACGACCAGCCCCATGACCGACAGGACAAGGTTCTGCCAGCCCTGCACGGTGACTTGCGATCCGCGCGTGGGCGCCGGCGAACTCACGTCGTCCGCTCCACGCGGACCAATGCGATGTCATCGGTCAAGCCGCCGTGCGCCTGGGCGCGCGATTCGGCCTGGTCGATCAACGCGTCGAGGAACGCCGGGCCGGGCAGGTGGGCGAGGGAGCGGGCCAAGTCGAGCAGGCCCTCTTCGCCGAGACGCTCGTCGCCGCGCCCGGAGTGGCCTTCGAAGAGGCCGTCGGTGAGCAGGACCACGCCGTGTCCCTTCGGCAGTTCGAGCTGGTTCAACGGCCAGTCGGTTGCGTTGAGGCCCAGCGCGGGCCCAGCCGGTGGTTCCAGCCATTCCACCGTGCCGGGACCGTGCACCAACATGCCGGGATGCCCGGCCCGCACGGCGGTGAAGCTGAGGTCGTTGGGGGAGAACGCCAGGCTGAGCACGGTCGCGAAGATGCCGCTGCCGGGCCGCTCGGCGCGCAGAATCCTCTCGAGTTGCCGCATCCGCTCGTTGCCGCGCAAGCCGGCGAACGTCAGTGCCCGCCACCCGATCCGCAGGGCGACGCCGAGGGCGGCTTCGTCGGGCCCGTGTCCTGCCACATCGCCGACCATCACGTGCACCGATCCGTCCGGGGTCTGCACGAAATCGTAGAAGTCGCCGCCGAGCAGGGCGTTCTCCCGGCTGGGGCGGTACTTGGCGACGATGTCGACGCCCGGGTTGTCCATGAGCAGGGGGGAGGGCAGCAGGCCACGTTCGAGTCGCGCGTTCTCCCGGGCGCGCAGCTGGCTGGCGTACAGGTCCACGGCCGTCAACTCGGCACGCTTGCGCTCGATCGCATACAGCAGCGACCGCCGCAGCATCTCCGGATCGACGCGGCCTTTGACGAGATAGTCCTGTGCGCCCGAGGCCACGGCCGAGACGCCGAAGTGCTCGTCGATCAACCCCGTCAGCACGACGATCGGCAGGGTGGCATCGCGATCGCAGATGCGGTTGAGGGCCGCGGTACCGTCTGCGTCCGGCAGGTTCAGGTCCAGCAGCACGCAATCGGGGCGGCGAGCCGCCAGTTCCCGTTCGGCGTCCGCCATGGACGGCGCCCACACCAGGTGGATCTCGGCGCCCGCGTCGGCGATCAACTCTTCGACCAGAAGAGCGTCGGCCCGGTCGTCTTCGACTAGCAACAGGAACAGCGGCTTCGCACCGGCGATGGAAGTCCGGCCGGCACCTGACAGGGGCATCGGCTCAGGGTCATGCAGCGCGCGCATACGCCATGTCCTTTCGTCCACGTTGTGCGCGGCCGCGCTTTGACCACTCCTGGAGTACAACGCCTTGACAATACCGGTTGCGACCACGGGTCGAGGGGCAACCTGAGCGCATCGTCGAGCCCGCCCGCCGGGTTGCGGCGCGCCTGTACGGACAGCACCCCGCGAGCGTTTGCCCGCGGGGTGCTGCTTCAGGTTGTGCTCAGGCGAGATCGAACCGATCGTTGTTCATCACCTTCGCCCAGGCGTCGGCGAAGTCTCGCACGAACTTCTCCTTCGAGTCGTCCTGTGCATACACCTCGGCGAGCGCGCGCAACACCGAGTTCGACCCGAAGACCAGATCGTTGGCGGTCGCGGTCCACTTCGTCTGGCCGGAAGCCCGGTCACGGCCCTCGTAGACGTTCGCCTCCGACTCCGAGACCTTCCACTCCGTGCCCATGTCGACCAGGTTGACGAAGAAGTCGTTGGTAAGCACGCCCGGCCGGTCGGTGAACACGCCGTGCTTACTGCCGCCGTGGTTCGCGCCCAAAGCCCGCAGACCGCCGACGAGCACGGTCATCTCCGGAGCGGTCACGTTGAGCATGTAGGCCCGCTCCACCAGCAGCTTCTCCACCTGGTTCTTCTCGCCGGGCCGCAGGTAGTTGCGGAAGCCGTCGGCCTGCGGCTCCAGCACCGCAAACGACTCCACGTCGGTGTTCTCCTGCGAGGCGTCGGTGCGTCCGGGCGCGAAGGGCACCGAGATCTCGTGCCCGGCGTCCTTGGCGGCCTTCTCCACCGCCGCGGAACCGGCCAGCACAATCAGGTCCGCCAGCGAGATCTTCTTGCCGCCGGACGCCGAGCCGTTGAAGTCCTGCTGGATTCCCTCGAGCACCGGCAGCACCTTGGACAGCTCGGCAGGCTCGTTGGCCTCCCAGTTCCTCTGCGGCTCAAGGCGAATGCGCGCCCCGTTGGCTCCGCCGCGCTTGTCGGTGCGGCGGAAGCTGGCCGCCGATCCCCACGCCGTCTTGACCAACTGGGCCACCGACCGGCCGGAGTCGAGAACCTTGGCCTTCAGCGCCGCGACGTCCTGCTCGTCGACCAGCGCGTGGTCGGCCGCCGGCACCGGGTCCTGCCACAGCTGCGGCTCGGGAATCCACGGGCCCAGATACCGCGAGATCGGCCCCATGTCGCGGTGCAGCAGCTTGTACCACGCCTTGGCGAACGCCTCGTCCAGCTCCTCGGGGTGGTCCAGCCAGCGCCGGGTGATCTCCCCGTAGATCGGGTCGACCCGCATCGTCACGTCGGTGACCAGCATCGTGGGCTTGCGGTTCGGGCCGCCGAACGGATCCGGGATGGTCGCCTCGGCATCCTTGGCCTCGAACTGCCAGGCGCCGGCCGGGCTCTTGGTCAGCTCCCACTCGTAGCCGTAGAGGATCTCCAGGAAGCTGTTGTCCCAAGCGGTCGGGGTGTTCGTCCACACCACCTCCAGACCACTGGTGATGGTGTCACCGGCCATACCGCTGCCGAAAGCGCACTTCCAGCCCAGGCCCTGCTGCTCGATCGGGGCGGCCTCGGGCTCGGGTCCGACCAGGCTGGCATCGCCGGCGCCGTGGGTCTTGCCGACCGTGTGGCCGCCGACGATCAGCGCGGCCGTGTCCTCGTCGTTCATCGCCATGCGGCCGAACGTCTCGCGGATATCCTTCGCCGCCGCCAGCGGATCCGGCTGGCCTTCCGGGC
>JBAPQQ010000698.1:0-6695 GCA_049280695.1 Mycobacterium sp. | reverse complement strand
GGACGCCGCTGGCCGTGTCGGCCGAGGCGCTGGGCGGCGGCTGGTTCTGGCCGTCCGCGGCCGCACACCCGTCGTTGCCGCGCGGTGCGTTACTGCAGGTGGCCGTTGATGAGCGGGCTCCCCTGGGGCAAGTCCTGAACGGGCCCTCCGACGACCCGTTCGGTTCGCTGAACCTCGTCGGCGGCCTGCGCCGGTCGATGGCCAAGGCCGGCTACTGCGACCTCAAGGAATTCCAGAAGGTCGGCTTGACCGTCGGCTCCTAGCTCGCGACAAATTTCAGCCATCCCCCACAACCCGACGCTTTAGGTGGGCCCGGCGCGGGCATACTGGCGCTATGCAGCCCGATTTCGACGTCCTCATCATCGGTTCTGGTTTCGGGGGCAGTGTCACCGCACTGCGCCTCACCGAGAAGGGCTACCGCGTCGGCGTGCTCGAGGCCGGCCGCCGGTTCGCCGACCCCGAGTTCGCCAAGACATCGTGGAACCTGCGCAAGTTCTTGTGGATGCCGAAGCTGGGCATGTACGGCATCCAGCGAATTCACCTGCTGCGCAACGTGATGATCCTCGGTGGCGCGGGTGTCGGCGGTGGGTCCCTGAACTACGCCAACACCCTGTACGTTCCGCCGGAGCCGTTCTTCGCCGACAGGCAGTGGTCGCACATCACCGACTGGCGTGCCGAGCTGATGCCGCACTACGAGCAGGCGCAGCGCATGCTGGGCGTGGTCAAGAACCCGACGTTCACCGACGCCGACCGCATCATGAAGGAGGTCGCCGACGAGATGGGTGTCGGCGACACGTTCGTGCCGACCCCCGTCGGGGTGTTCTTCGGCCCCGACGAGCAGAAGGCGCCGGGCAAAACGGTGGCCGACCCTTACTTCGGCGGTGCCGGTCCGGAACGCACCGGCTGCATCGAGTGCGGCTCCTGCATGACGGGCTGCCGCTACGGCGCCAAGAACACGTTGGTGAAGAATTACCTCGGCCTCGCGGAAAACGCCGGCGCGCAAGTGTTTCCGATGCGGACGGTGACCGGGTTCGAGCAGCAGCCCGACGGCAGCTGGCGCGTCGACACCGAAGTGACGGGCCGGTGGCTGCGTCGCAAGAAGAAGTCGTTCACGGCACAGCACCTGGTTCTGGCCGCGGGCACGTTCAACACCCAGCAGCTGCTGTTCAAGATGCGCGACACCGGCCGATTGCCCGGCATCTCCGAGAAGCTGGGCGTGCTGACCCGCACCAACTCCGAGTCGATCGTCGGCGCGGGACGCTACAAGGTGCGCTCTGACCTCGACCTCACGCACGGCGTCGCGATCACGTCGTCGATCCACCCGACCTCCGACACCCACGTCGAGCCGTGCCGTTACGGCAAGGGCAGCAACGCGATGGGACTGCTGCAGACGCTGATGACCGACGGCGACGGTCCCGAGGGCTCCGACATGCCGCGCTGGAGGCAGTTCCTGCACCAGGTCGGCGAGAACCCGCGCGGCACCATCCGGCTGCTGAACCCCAGACGCTGGAGCGAGCGGACGATGATCATGCTGGTGATGCAGCACCTCGACAACTCGATCACCACTTTCAGCCGGCGTACCAGGCTCGGACTCCGCCGTGTCAGCAGCAAGCAGGGTCACGGCGAGCCGAATCCGACGTGGATCCCGGTGGGCAACGAGGTGACGAGACGGGTCGCCGCCAAGATCGACGGCGTGGCCGGCGGTACGTGGGGCGAGCTGTTCAACATCCCGCTGACTGCGCACTACCTGGGCGGCGCGGCGATCGGCGACAGCCCGCAGACCGGCGTCATCGACCCGTACCAGCGGGTCTACGGCTACCCGACGCTGCTGATCGTCGACGGAGCGTCGATATCGGCGAATCTCGGAGTGAATCCTTCGCTTTCGATCACCGCGCAGGCCGAGCGGGCGGCGTCGCTGTGGCCAAACAAGGGCGAGACGGATCTGCGGCCCGCGCAAGGCGAGGCGTACCGGCGGCTCGACCCGATCCCGCCGCAGCACCCTGCGGTGCCCGCGGACGCACCCGCGGCGCTGCGGCGGCTGCCGATCGAGCCGGTCACCTCCGCCGGCTGAGGCGGGTCAGTCCGGCCGTTTCGGCTCGCAACCCGGCGGCTGAGGTGGCGTTGGCAGCAGCGCCCGGCAGCTGCGCAATCCGACAGTCGAGGGCGAGTCCGTGCAGAGGGTGAGTTCTTCGCCCGCGTGCTGGATGGTCAGCTCGCGGTGGGGCCCGTCGCGTAAGGTGTAAGTCGCGTTTTCATGGTTGACGTTCACCAACAGCCGAAAAGCTCGCCACCGCAAGCGAAATCGCAGACGCGAGATCGCGTCAGGCAGGCACGGATCAAGCGAGAGCACGCCCTCGTCGTCACGCAGGCCACCAAAACCGGCGACCAGCGCCGTCCACGCCCCGGCCAGAGATGCCATGTGCAGGCCGTCGCGGGTGTTGGCGTGCAGGTCGCGCAGGTCCACCATCGCGGCCTCGTAGGTGTATTGGTACGCCAGCTCCAGGTGACCCACCTCCGCGCACATCACCGCCTGCGTGCACGCCGAGAGCGACGAGTCGCGCACCGTGCGCCGTTCGTAGTAGTCGACGTTGCGCGCTTTCTGTTCTGCGGTGAAAGCGTGGCCCTGCCAGTGCATTGCCAGAATCAGGTCGGCCTGCTTGCACACCTGCGCGGGATACAGCCGCACATACGGTTCGTTCATCAACAGCGGGTAGGCGGTGTTGTCGGTGAACTTCCACTCCGCCAATGTCGTGAAGCCGTCGCACTGCTCGTGAACGCCCAGATCGTCGTCGTAGGGGATGTGGGCGGCGTCGGCGGCGTCGCGCCACGCGGCCATCTCCTCCGTGCTCACACCCATCTGCCCTGCCGCGCCGGGGTCACGGGAGCATGCCGCTGCTGCGGCCTGCAGATTGCCTGCGGCCATCAAGTTTGTGAAGACGTTGTCGCGGACGACCGCCGTGTACTCGTCGGGGCCGGTGACACCGTCGAGGTGCCATACCCCGTGGCGGTCATGGTGACCCAGCGAGCGCCACATACGGGCGGTTTCCACCAGGACCGCCAAGCCGCACTCGGCTTCCAGTGACTCGTCACCCGTCACGATGCGGTAGCGCTCGAACGCCATTGCGACATCAGCGGTCACGTGCCAGGCGGCGGTGCCGGCCGGCCAATAGGCGGAGCACTCCTGACCGCGAATGGTGCGCCACGGGAAGGCCGCGCCGTCGAGGTGGAGTTCTCCGGCGCGCTCCTTGGCCAGGTGCAGGGTCGACGCCCGCCACCGCAGCGCGTCGGCGGCGGCGGCGGGCGCGGTGTAGGTGAGGACCGGCAGCACGAAACCCTCGGTGTCCCAGAACGCGTGACCGTCATAGCCGTTGCCGGTCAGTCCTTTCCCGGGAATCGCGCGGCCTTCAGCCCGTGCGCTGGCCTGAAGCACGTGAAACAGCCCGAACCGCACGGCCTGCTGGCAGTCGGCGTCGCCCTCGACCTCGACGTCGGCGGAGTCCCAGTAGTCGTCGAGGTAACTGCGCTGCGCGTCGAGCAAACCCTGCCATCCACGGTAGCGCGCCCCGGCCAGCGCCGCGGTCGCCTGGTCCCGCAGCGCGGGCCGGGATCGCAGACTCGACCAGCCGTATGCCAGGTACTTGACGATGCGCAGCTGCTGGCCCGGCCGCAGTCCGCAGATCACGGTGGTGCGGGCCCAGTCTTCGGCGGCATCGGTGTGGGCCTCCATTCGCCCGGGCACTTCGATCTCGTGGTCCATGGCCGCGGCCATTGCCAACTCGCTCATCCGTGTCCGGTGGCCGAGAATCGCGCCGTGCTCGGTGGTTTCGTGATGCACCGGCTCAAGCGGATTCGTCAGGACGGCAGCCACCCGTGGGTCGCGCGACGTCTGGGGCTGGTCCTCGTTGGCGACGAGTTCGGATTGCACCGTGATGAGCGCGAATTCGTCGAGTGCCTCCACGATGTACTCGATCGCCGCCACGCTGCGCTGGGTCAGCGACACCAGGCGGGTGGAGCGGACCTCGACCTTCTTACCGGCCGGGGACTCCCAGCGCGCTCGGCGCTGCAAGGTTCCGGCTCGCATGTCGAGAGCCCGTTCGTGGTCGAGTAATTGGCCGTAACGCACGTCGAACGGCTCGTCGTCGACCAGGAGGCGCAGGATTTTTCCGTTGGTCACGTCGATCATGGATTGGCCGGCTTCTGGGTATCCGAAGCCGGCTTCGGCGTAGGGCAGCGGGCGGCACTCGTAGAACGAGTTGAGGTAAGTGCCCGGGAGCCCGTACGGCTCACCCTCGTCGAGGTTGCCGCGCAGCCCGATATGACCGTTGGACAACGCGAACAGCGATTCGGACTGGGCCAGCCGGTCGAGGTCGAGCCGCGTTTCGCTGACATGCCACGGCTCGACCGGGTATGCGTCGTGCGGAATCATGGCGTGCCCGGCAGCAGTTCGGCCAGGTCGGTGACGACAATGTCGGCGCCATTGCGGCGCAGGGCTTCTGCCTGATCCACCCGGTCGACGCCGACGACCACGCCGAAGTTCCCGGCGCGTCCGGCGGCGACGCCGGCCAGCGCATCCTCGAACACGGCCGCTTCACCCGGTTCGACCTGCAGCAGCTGCGCGGCCCGCAAGAAAGAATCCGGGGCCGGTTTGCCGGGGATGTGCTCGTCGCGCAGGGTCACCCCGTCCACCCGCTTTCGCACCAGCTTGTCGAGCCCGGTGGTTTCCAGCACCGCGCCGGTGTTGGCGCTGGCCGAAACCACCGCGACCTTCAGGCCTGCCTCGCAGACCGCCTGCAAGTAGCGCCGCGAGCCCTCGAACACCTCGACACCGTCCCGGTTCAACGTTTCCTGGAATAGCCGGTTCTTGCGGGTGCCCAGGCCGTGGACGGTGTCGGCGTCGGCGTCGTCGTCCGGGTCGCCCTCCGGTAGCTCGATGTCGCGGCTGGACAGGAAGGAACGCACCCCGTCCTCGCGCTTCTTGCCGTCGACGTACGTCTGATAGTCGGCCGCGACGTCGAAGGGCACGAAGTTGCCGCCGGTGCGTTCGGCCCGTTCCCGCAGGAAGGCGTCGAACATCGTCTTCCATGCCTTCCGGTGCACGCTGGCCGTGTCCGTCAGCACTCCGTCGAGGTCGAACAGGCAGGCACGAATCTCCTCGGGCAAACCCAGCATGCGGTCCTCACTTTCCGGTCTACTTCAGCACGCGGGTACCCGGTCGGGCACGGCTTGCACCTCCATTCGTCCGCCGGTGGTTGGCTACCGCCGACTTCCGGGTACTGCGAGTCCAAACGCGATGGCCGTCCGGGCGTCAGCCATCTGCGGCACCGGACAGACGTCGAGGCCTTTGTCGGTCAGCCGGTGCTCCTCGACGATGCCGTGGTCGACGAGCCGGCGCAGCCGTTGCGTCGCGATGGTGGTCGCGATGCCCAGGCGTTGCAGGAACTCTTCGAATCAGCTTGAGCCGCAGGAGAATCCCCGAACAATCGCGGTTGACCGGGGGATGGCCGCATCGCGCGACATCACGACGACTGGGCGGCGGCCGATGTGGGGTAATTCGCACCACCAGACCTCACCGCGTGCCGGAAGCGAACTCATGAGGCGCCGGCCGAGTGCCGCCACGACGCCAGGTCGCCCCATTCGTCCGGCGCCTCAGGGGGTGCTCGTCAAATGCGCGATAGCTGGCGTCGACTTCAGCGGATCGGTGACGAGCCAGCACCGCCGCGAGGGCCTCGTCGATGAGGGCGGGGTCGGTCAACCCTGACCGCACCCTGCGTGCGCTGCCGAGTAGATCCGCATCGACGGTGGTGGCTCAGACGTATGCGATTCATGCCACAAATATGCAACACGACAGGTTCGACTCAAACGGTGCATTCGAACGTACGATCGAACGGTGGGCGATCTGCAGGGGATCAACTACAGCGGCCAGCCAGTGCCGGAGGTGTTTCGGGCGGTCGAGCCCCCCGTCGTGGTGCTGGTCGACCTGGCCGCACTGTTTCCGCGCGAGCCACACCGCCGCGGTGGCTACCACCCGGCCGGCTTGCAGATGCACAAGGTCGTCGAGGGGCGGCTGTGCTGCTGGGGCCTGTGCGAGCAGGGCAACTGGTGGGGCCTGGTCACCTACGCGGTGAGCTACGGCGCCAACAGTCGCGCGGTGACGCACTGGGTGCCGGCCTGGATGCTGCGCCGCAGGGACTGAGCGCCCACCCTAGAATGACCCGCGTGACGGGACCCGCTCGACCGGTACTGGTGGTCGACTTCGGCGCACAGTACGCGCAGCTGATCGCGCGGCGGGTGCGGGAGGCCAGGGTCTACTCGGAGGTCGTGCCGCACACCGCCACCGTCGAGGACATCAAGGCCAAGGACCCCCAGGCGATCGTGCTGTCCGGCGGTCCCGCCAGCGTCTACGCCGACGGCGCCCCGCAACTGGATCCGGTGCTGTTCGATCTCGGCGTGCCGGTGTTCGGCATCTGCTACGGGTTCCAGGCGATGGCCCAGGCGCTGGGCGGTACCGTCGCCCGCACCGGCACCAGCGAATACGGCAGGACAGAGCTGAAGGTGGTTGGTGGCGAACTGCATTCAGGGTTGCCGGCGATCCAGCCGGTGTGGATGAGCCACGGGGACGCAGTTACCTCGCCGCCGCAGGGCTTCGACGTGGTGGCCACCAGTGCCGGTGCGCCGGTGGCGGCGTTCGAGAACCG
>JBAPQQ010000697.1:0-16522 GCA_049280695.1 Mycobacterium sp. | reverse complement strand
GTGCACGGTGGGTGACGACGGCCCGACGAGAGGCTCGGCCGGGCGGTGTCGCGTGGGAGCCCAGGCTTCGTCCACGTTCTCGGTGGGACGGTTCTGGGTGCGGGCCCCGGTGTCGCCGGCATCGTCGGCGGGACGGCGCCGTGTGGGTGCCCATGGCTCATGGCCTTCGGCAGGAGCACGGCGCTGTGTGCGAGCCGAAGCCGACGGCCCGGGCTCCGTGCGGGCCACGTCGACCGGTAGGGAAGCGGCGATCGCGTCGCGGGCGGCTCGGGCCAGCTCCGTCGTCGTCGGATAGCGCTTCTCGGGGTCTTTGGCCATCCCGACGGCGATCACGGCATCCAGTTGCGGTGTGACCCCCGGCCGTGTGATCGACGGGCGCGGCGGCGGCGTCGTCAGGTGACCGGCGATCTGCTGCTCGACGCTGTCACCGGGAAACGGCCGGCTGGCCGTCAGGCATTCGTAGAGCACACAGGCCAGCGCGTAGATGTCGGAGGGCGTGTCGCTGCGTCCGGTGCTGAACCGCTCCGGGGCCATGTACGGCCATGTGCCGATCACGTTGCCGGTACCGGTCAGGCCCGTCTCGCCGGCTCCGCGAGCGATGCCGAAATCGATCAGGTAGGCGAAATCTTCCTCGCAGACCAGGACGTTGGACGGCTTGACGTCGCGGTGGACGAGTCCGACCCGATGGGCTGCGTTCAGCGCGGAGGCGATCTGCTCGACGATCTGCACCGCTCGCTGCGGATCCAGTGGGCCCCTTGCCAAGACGTGCTCCAGATCTTCACCCTCGATCAGCCGCATGTCCACATAGAGCCGGCCTTCGATCTCCCCGAAGTTGTGGATCGGCACCACATGCGGGTTGTTCAGCGAGGCCGCGGCGAAGGCCTCGCGCCGGAACCGCTTCTCGAACACGGGATCTGCGGCCAGCTGCCCGGGCAGCACCTTCACGGCGACTACCCGCTGAGTCGCAGTGTCGAACGCCTTCCAGACTTCGCCCATACCGCCGCGGCCCAGCAACTCGATCAACTGGTACCGGCCGAACGGCGTTCCCTCCATCATGCCTCCCGCCGACGGTGGCGACCCAGCAGCGTCACAGCCATCACCATAAGCTGCCGCATAGCGGCGCGTTTACCAAAGCAGCCCGGCTCCGCACCTGACCGGTGAACCCGATTGGTACTCGCGCCGTGTGCAAACGAAAGCAACACCAGGTGTATCGCGTTCGTTAAGTGTGGTCCGTTTTGCTGAATCTGTGACGTTGATGAGCAGACGCTGCGACAATGCGATGATCCTGCGTGCGCAGAAACGCCACATCGAAGGGACGTTTTGATGACTGCAACTCGCCGAAAGCGGTTGGCCCCGCTTGTCGTGACGGCTACCGTCGCCGTCGTGGCCGCGCTGTGCGGGGTGACCGCACCGAACGCACAGGCGTTCTACATCCAGAACCACGAGATGATCACGCGCAATGCGCTGCCCCCGGACCAGGTCGACGAGGCCGCGGTCTTGCAGATCCTCATCGGGCCGCCGCCGGGTGCCGGCGCGGTAGGAAGCGACGCATTCGTGAGCGACGAGTTTCGGCATATCGACAACGCCAAGGATGCAGCCGACATCTGCGCCCGCACCACCCAGGCGTGGAATTTCTTTTATCCGCTCATACAGGGCGGTGCGCAGGCCACCGGTCCGGGCGGCGGCGACCTCGTGGACGGACCGGAGGCCCGCGCCGCGTTCGGTGGCCTGGCCCACGCGCTTCAGGACTTCTACTCCCACTCCAATTGGGTCGAATTGAATACCGCCGCGGGAGATTTCGAGCGGATGCCGCCGCCGCTGATGCCGACATGCGACCCGGCCGCGCTTCCTCCCGAGTTGCACACCGGATACTTCTCGATGGAGTATTCCCCGGAATTCCAGCTCGAGGGCTGCCCGCCCGCGGGCCCGCCGCCCGGCTACGCCGAGTGCCATGACGCCTTGAACAAGGACGGGTGGAACACTCAGCGCGGCATGGTGCGGGTACCGGGAACCGGCTGGAACAACTTCGACCTGGCAGCGCTGCTCGCCACCAAGGCCACCACCGATCTCTTCTGGCAGGTGCGCGGCCTCATCGCCGGCAACGCGGGGGAATGCGTGGCGGCGAACCTGTTCCAGGCCGACCGACATCAACCCTGCTGGGGGTGAGAGCCGAGGGCCCGGCCCGTGACTTCCAAGAGATGGCAAAAATGGAGAGGGCGATCGCTGAAATCCGATGGGAGACCGCGTATGTCAGCGTTGCTGCCTGGCGGGCATGGCTTCGAGTAACGAAACGTCCGCCACGCCTCTTCACGATCAGAGGAGTTGAGGCGCGATGAGTGCACCGCTTCGTATCTGCCGGTGGCGTGGCGCCGCGGTGGTCTTGGCCGGTGGCACCGCAGTGGTGCTGACGGCGGTGACCGGGGGGATGGTTCCGGCCCTTGCCGAACCGACCGACACGGTAGCGCCGACGACAGTCGCGACCGTGCCGAGCACCGTCGTCACCCAAGCGCCGGCGACCGTCGAGACGCCGGCATACACGCCCACCGTGGCCTCCCCTGCGGTGACGGAGCCGGCACCTGTCTCGACGCCGGCATCTGTCTCGACGCCGTCGGCTGCGGTCACCACACCGGCGAGTATCGCAGCCGTCACCCCCTCTGCATCGGTGACACCCAGTTCGGCGGCGCCGAGCGCCAGTTCCACCCCGTCGAGTTCGGCCGCGTCCACTCCGTCGAGCACGCCTGCGGGCGCGACAAGCCCGACGCCGTCCAGCGGCGCGACAACCCCGACGTCGGCTCAAGGCAGTACCCCGGTGTCGTCGCCGGCGGTCGGTGGGACAAGCCCCAGCGGCACCACTCCGTCGTCAGGCGCTGTGTTGCCGACGTCGCCGATGACAGTGCAGGCCGAGCTCGTCGCTCCGACCGAGACCCCCCAGCGGCTGGAGGCCGCCCCGCAGAACATCGAGCTCGCCAAGGCCGCGAAGCCGGTCGAAGAGATCCCAGATCCCGCGCCGCAGAACCAGATCGACGCGATCAAGAACCAGCTGTTCAATCAGAATCCGGCCGTCAACGCTGCGCTCAGCGTGGCTCCCGGCAACCCCGAAGCCCAAGTCAGCGTCGTGAAGCAGTTCCAGCCGGACTGGGTCCAGTACGACCAGTTCTTTCGGCCGGTGATCCTCAACCCCTTCCCCGACCCACTTCAAGTCGTCTACCAATATGCCGGCGCGCCAAGGGTTTTGGTGGTGCCTCCGTTGGCCAGCCTCGTGACGGAGGTTGCCGAGCTCGGTGCTTACAGCTTCACGGCGATGGTGCTCAACGCCGTGGGCATACCCACCAACGTGGCAGTGGGCAGCCTGTTGGGCGGCGGTTATGTCCCCGAGCCGGGCCAGCCGGCGCCGTCACCTCCGCCGGTGGTGAAGTACAACGACGTTCCCGTCCAGGTGAAGTACTCCAATGCGACGTACCGGCCGTTCGTGGTCAAGCGGATCGTCGACGTCGGCATGGACCCGAAGGTCGGCGAGCAAAAAGTGCTTCTCGACGGCGTGACGCCGGCGTGGGGCCAGTGGACGCAGAATGCCGATGGCGAAAGGCAGTTCGAGGTCCATCAGACCCAGCAGTTCCCGGGGATGGACGAACCGTCGCAGGGGCCGCTGCCGGGTGACTATCAGCTGCAGCTGGCCAGCAGCGAGACTCCCGCAGGCGGTTTCACCGCCAGGGACGTCCTGCTGATTGCCGCGGCAGCGGTGGTAGCGACCCTGGGGATCGGCGCGATCGTGCTGCCGATCTTCCTGGGCCGCCGGCGCGCCCGCCACTGAGGCGTCAGCCGCCGTCAGCCGCTCTCGACGGCCGGAGCCTGCGGCGCCTGGAACGTGGGCTGCGCAGGCACGGGGACGTGGGTCGTCCTGCGCCCATTGCCCGGGGCCGATCCGGCTGCGGGGTCGTCAGCGACCGCGGCCGGAGCCGTGCAGGATCCGGGCACCCTGCCGACGATCCCGCCGGAGAGCACGCAGCAGAACTCGGGGTCCCTGACTGTCTTCTTCATGCAGTTGTCGTAGGCCTCGATGTCCCACTCCTGGGGCTCTGCGCCGGCGACAACCGGATGTTCGAGTGCGGCGCCTGCGAAGGCAAGCGCCGCGGCGACGACGACGGCAGGAATATGCCGACGCTGGTGGGAAAACAAGACGGTCGATGTCATGACGGTTCACTTCCACGGCTGCCTGCCGCCGAGTCCGCAATCGGCATCGGACATGAAGCAGCGGCCGTCAACCAAGCGTATGACCAGCGGGGATGTCTCGTCGCCGGTTTGGTGAAAGGCGCTGTGTTCCGGCTTAGCCGTCCGGGCCGGGCGCCAGCGTCACCCTGGCGGCGCGCTGCTGCCCGGTGCGGTCCAGCCACACCAGGTCAACGGTGTCGCCGGGATAGTGCCGGTCGAGCACGGTGGTCAGCGTGGTCGCGTCGGCGAGCCGGACTCCGTCGAGGCTGAGGAGCACGTCGGCGCGACGCAGCCCGGCCTGCTCAGCGGGAGTTCCGACGAGCACGTCACGAACGGTGATGCCGATCGAACCCTGCTGTGTCGTGGCGACGCCGATGCCGAGCATCGCGGGAGCGCCGATGTGAACGGTGCCGGCCGGCGCCCGCGATCGAATTTGGTTCGCGATGCCGATCGCCCGGTTGATGGGGATCGCGAAGCCCTTGCCGCCCGGGGTGCCCAACCGGTAGTTCACCGACGCTGCCACATTGAGGCCGATCACCTGTCCGGTGCTGCTGACCAGCGGGCCGCCCGAGTCTCCGGGCCGTAGCGGCGCCGCGAACCCGATCAAGCCGGACAGTTGCTCCGAACTGCCGGTCAGGTCGTCCTCGGCCTCGATGTCGGCCGCCAGCGTGGTGACCTGACCCTCTTCACGGCTGATCGGGCTGCCGTTGCCGTTGGCGTTGCCGACGCTCACGACGGGTTCGCCGACCTTGACTTGGTTGGAGTCGCCGATCGGCGCGGCCGGCAGGTCCGCGGCGCCGAATAGTTGGATCAGCGCGACGTCTTCTGTGCGGTCGTACCCGAGGAGTTGCGCCTGGAATGTCTGTCCGGTGCCGACGCTGGATGCGGTGATGGTGTCAGCGCCGGCCACGACGTGGTTGTTCGTCAGGACGATGCCGTCCGGGCTGAGGACGATGCCCGCACCGTAGCCGACGACACCCTGGTAGTCGACGATCGTGTTGATCTGCACGACGCTCTGTTCGGCGCTCGCCGAGGACGTCCGCGCGGGATCGCCGGGCACGGCCCGCGCGACCGGACTGCGCGGCGCCGACGTGGGTGCGACCAGCGCGAGCACCGCCGCGAGCGCGGTCGCGATCGACAGCAACCGCGCCGTGCGGTGCCGTCGGAAAGTTGGTGCGGCCATCTACTGCCTTTCAGGCGGGTCGGACTCCGTTGGGTTTCCATCTTCGCCCGACGCGCAAACCTTTGTCGAAACAACAGGCGAGGGAACCCATCAGTCTTCGACCGCGACGCCCCCCGACTTACGGCGCAACCGAGGCCGGCGCAGCTTGCCTGACGGACGCTGATTGCGCAGGCCACCGCGCTCCGGCTCGGCCGCGAGGGTGTCCGCCGGCGCCGGCGCTTCAGTGTCGGCCTCGTCGTCGGGAGATTCTGCGGCCTCAGCCTCCACCGTCCCGGCAACTTCTGTCACAGCGCCCTCTTGCGCCTCTTCCGACCCTTCTGCCTCGTCGCCGGCCGTCGACACCGTGACCGGTTCGGCCTCCTCCGCGGGCTCGGCGGTCTCGGCCGCGTCGTCGCCGGCCGCCTCAATCTTCTCCTTGCGGCGCCGCAACCTGCTCTTGCGCTCCTTCTTCTTCAGCGGCCGCGGCGGAGGCGCAGGTAGCTCGGCGATGAACGCCAGGTAGAACGAGAAAATGCCCAGCAAGGAGATAGCCGCCGCGGCGCCGTAGATGCCGAACAGCCAGCGGCCGGCCTCGTCGAGGGTGAACCAGATCTCGCTGATCGCCGTGCCGACGATCAGGACACCGCCCAGGACGTGCAACGCGATCGAGGACATCCGCAGCCGCAACGCCAGTTCGGGGGTGCCGTACTCGGGCCGGCGGGTGCGCAGCCAGGTGAAGACGACGGGCAGGGCGGCAAGACCGATGAGTGCGCCGGCCGCGATCCGCAGCACCGTCCCGAGCGTGTGCGACGTGACGCCGGACAGTTCCCACCAGCGCGGGAGGACGAATAAGAAGTACAAGACGCCGGCCGCGATCGAAAACAGCGCGTGCCAGATCACCGCGACAGTGCGGCTCATGCCCCTCCTCAAAACGCCCGCAGGGCGCTCTTGATCTCTCGTAGGGCGACCGGGTCTTCACCGGCGCAACAGCGGAGGATGCGGGATTTGAACCCGCGAGGGCTGTTAACCCAACCCGCGTTCCAGGCGAGCGCCATAGGCCACTAGGCGAATCCTCCGTCGGCCATGGTAACCGACCAGTCCCGATGGTCCGGGTTTCCGCTTCGCTCCGGTGCTCGCCGCCGCGGGTACTACACTCTCCGTGGACCCCGCGCGGCGTCTATCCTGTGAACTCCCCCAGGGCCGGAAGGCAGCAAGGGTCAATGGGCTCTGGCGGGTGCGCGGGGTCCCCTTACGGCACGGTCCGCAGCCAACTTTCGGCCCCGAGGTGAAAGGCGCATGGTTTCGTTCACTTCCCTCGGCCGTGACGAGTTGATGGCCCAGCACGAGCTGCAGCAGGAGAACTACGCCTCACTGCGTGCGAAGAAGCTGACGCTGGACCTCACCCGAGGCAAGCCGTCTCCGGAACAGCTCAACCTGTCCAACGAGCTGTTGGAACTGCCGGGCTCCGGAAAAGACACCTTCCGCGACGGCGAAGGCACCGACACCCGCAATTACGGCGGTCTGCACGGCCTGCCCGAATTGCGCGCGATCTTCGGCGAGCTGCTCGGCATTCCGGTGCCCAACCTGATCGCCGGCAACAACTCCAGCCTCGAACTGATGCATGACATCGCCACGTTTTCGATGCTGCACGGCGGTGTCGACTCGCCGCGACCCTGGAGCCAGGAGCCCGTCGTCAAGTTCCTCTGTCCCTCTCCCGGCTACGACCGGCACTTCGCGATCACCGAGACGCTGGGCGTAGAGATGATCACGATCGGCATGCGCGAGGACGGCCCCGACGTCGACCTCATCGAGGAACTTGTCGCCGCCGACCCGGCGATCAAGGGGATGTGGGCGGTGCCGGTGTTCTCCAACCCGACCGGCGTGACGTACTCCTGGGAGATGGTGCGCCGGCTCGTGCAGATGCGCACCGCGGCGCCCGACTTCCGGCTGTTCTGGGACAACGCGTACTGCGTGCACACGTTGACACACGATTTCGTACGTCAGGTCGACGTACTGGGCCTCGCGGCCGCTGCCGGAAACCCGAACCGGCCGTATGTGTTCGCATCGACCAGCAAGATCACGTTCGCGGGGGCCGGCGTCAGCTTCTTTGGTGGTTCACTGGGCAACATCGCGTGGTATCTGCAGTACGCCGGCAAGAAGTCGATCGGCCCGGACAAGGTGAACCAGCTGCGGCATCTGCGCTTCCTCGGTGACGCCGACGGGGTGCGGCTGCACATGCAGCGGCACCAACAGTTGCTTGCGCCGAAGTTCGCATTGGCGTTGCACATCCTCGAGGACCGGCTCGGCGACTCCAAGATCGCGTCGTGGAACGAGCCGAAGGGCGGCTACTTCATCAGCCTCGGCGTGCTACCCGGCACCGCCCGGCGAACGGTCGGGCTGGCCAAGGATGCCGGCATCGCGGTGACCGAGGCCGGCGCGGCGTTTCCGTACCGAAAAGACCCGCAGGACCGCAACATTCGGCTGGCGCCGACGTTCCCGTCGATGCAGGACCTGTCACAAGCCGTCGACGGTCTGGCCACCTGCGCGCTGCTGGCGGCCACCGAGTCGCTGCTGCTGCGGAGCTAGCGATTTCGGCGCGCAAACATGCGGTGAGCGACCGTGTGCGCGCCGAAATCGCACGATCACGAGCCCCGGCAGCAGCTGTCACCCGCGCTCGGTAGCCTGCTGACCGTGGCCCTCTACCGCAAATATCGTCCGGCGACGTTCGCCGAGGTGGTGGGCCAGGAGCATGTCACCGAGCCGCTGTCGACCGCGTTGTCCGCAAATCGGATCAACCACGCCTACCTGTTCTCCGGGCCGCGCGGCTGCGGGAAGACGTCGTCGGCACGCATCCTCGCCCGCTCGCTGAACTGCGCGCAAGGGCCGACGGCCACTCCGTGCGGCGCGTGCGAGTCATGTGTGGCGCTGGCGCCCAACGGCCCGGGCAGCATCGACGTCGTCGAACTCGACGCGGCCAGCCACGGCGGCGTCGACGACACCCGCGAACTGCGGGACCGTGCGTTCTACGCGCCTGCGCAGTCGCGGTATCGCATCTTCATCGTCGACGAGGCGCACATGGTCACCACCGCGGGCTTCAACGCGCTGCTGAAGATCGTCGAGGAACCGCCCGAGCATCTGATCTTCGTGTTCGCCACCACCGAACCGGAGAAGGTACTGCCGACTATCCGCTCGCGCACCCATCACTACCCGTTCCGGCTGCTGGCTCCGCGGACCATGCGGGCGTTGGTCGAACGGATCATCTCGCAGGAGGGCGTCGAGGTCGACGACGCCGTCTACCCGCTGGTGATCCGGGCCGGCGGGGGATCGCCCCGTGACACGCTGTCGGTGCTCGACCAGTTGCTGGCGGGCTCAGAGACAGGCCCAGCGGGCAACCACATTTCGTATCCCCGGGCGCTGGCTCTGCTGGGCGTCACCGACGTCGCACTGATCGACGACGCGGTCGACGCGCTGGAGGCGGGCGATGCTGCCGCTCTGTTCGGTGCGGTCGAGTCCGTCGTCGACGCCGGGCACGATCCGCGGCGGTTCGCCACGGACCTGTTGGAGCGGTTTCGCGATCTCATTGTCCTACAAGCGGTTCCGGACGCGGCCACGCGCGGGGTGGTGGACGCCCCGGGCGACGAGTTGGAGCGCATGCGTGACCAAGCGGCGCGGATCGGAACCGGCACGCTGACCCGTTACGCCGAGGTGGTGCATGCGGGACTGGGGGAGATGCGCGGGGCCACTGCGCCCCGACTGCTGCTGGAGGTGGTGTGCGCCCGGTTGCTGTTGCCCTCGGCCAGTGACACGGAATCGGCGCTGCTGCAACGAGTTGAGCGCATCGAGACGCGGCTGGACATGTCTGTGCCCGAAGCGAAGCCCGAAGTGGCACCCGCGACGAAGCCGGAACCGGTGTCCAGGGCGGCGCCGGCAGCGAAGCCAGCCCCTGCCCCGCCACCCCAACCACCCGGGCCGCAGCCCGAACCCCCGAAGAAGATCGGCGTTCCGGATGCTGCTGCGGTGAGGCGGCAGTGGTCGACGGTGATGGACAAGGTCCGGGAGCGCAGTCGCACGCTCGGCGCGATGCTGACCGACGCCGTGGTCTCGGTGATCGACGGCGACACGCTCGTGCTGTCTCATCAGTCCGGCAATCTCGCGAAACGTCTCGGCGAGCAACGCAATACCGATGTGATCCGTGAGGCACTCAAGGATGCTCTTGGCGTGGACTGGAAGGTCCGGTGCGAAGTGGCGACAGGCGGCCCGGATCCGAAGCCGGCGGAGGACGTACAGCGTGCGGAAGAGGACAGCATGCTGGCCGAGGCCGGGGACGGGTCGTCGGCTGATTCCCCCCGCCGCGACCCCGAGGAAGTCGCGCTGGAACTCCTGCAGAAGGAGTTGGGCGCCCGCCGGATCGACAGCTAAGGCGTCCACCAGGGACGTAGTGGCAGGCCGCCGTCACCGCCGCGCTCGTCGAGCCTGACAACCAGCACCTGATGCAGCTGAATTGCGTTGTGCTCGAAGCCGACCCGTGACCCGGCCATGTACAGGCCCCACACCTTCGCGGTGCCCAACCCGACCTCGGCGACCGCTTCGTCCCAGTGCTCGACCAGGTTGCGGCACCAGTCGCGCAGGGTCATCGCGTAGTGGTGGCGCAAGTTCTCCTCGTGCAGCACCTCCAACCCGACGTTCTGGATCTCGGTGATGATCCGCCCTGAACCGGTGAGCTCTCCGTCCGGGAACACGTAGCGGTCGATGAACCCGCCCGCGTTTGCGGGGTGCCGGTTGTCGTGGCGGGTGATGCAGTGGTTGAGCAGCAGACCCCCGGTGCGCAACTTCGATTGCAGGAAGCCGAAATACGCCGGGTAGTTGTGCACGCCGATGTGTTCAGTGAGCCCGATCGACGAGACGGCGTCGAACTGTGTCTCTGCGATGTCGCGGTAGTCACCGTGCCGGACTTCGGCGAGTTCGGTCAGCCCCTCGTCGGCGATCGCCTTCTGCGCCCACTCGGCCTGCTCGCTCGAGAGCGTCACTCCGATCGCCTTGACCCCGTGGCGGGCTGCGTAGCGCACCATGCCGCCCCAGCCGCACCCGACGTCGAGCAACCGGTCGCCGGCCTTTAGATGCAACTTCTCGAACACCAGCCGGTACTTGTACTCCTGGGCCTCTTCCAGAGTCGCATCGGCATGCGGGTAGCAGGCGCATGTGTACGTCATCGAGGGCCCAAGCACCCACTCGTAAAACCTGTTCGACACGTCGTAGTGGTGATGGATGGCCTCGGCGTCACGAGTCTTGCTGTGCCGCAGCCCTTCTGCGACCCGGCGCCACCGGGGCAGAGCCTCCTGCGGCGGCGGCGCGATGGGCTTGAGGTGCTCGACACCGATGGAGCGCACGATGTTGGCCATCACCCGCGCCGGCGGCCGCTTGAACTCCAGCTTGTCGGCCAGCGCTTTGAGCAGCTCGTACGGGTCGCCGGGGTGCACGCCGTGCGGTTCGATGTCGCCGGACACGTAGGCCCGTGCCATGCCCAACTCACCGGGAGCGGTCGCGAGATACCTCGTGCCGCGGGGAGTTCGCAAGTCCAAGCCGACCGTAGCGTCGTCGGGTCCGGCGCTGCTGCCGTCGTACGCGGTGAACCGCAGCGGCACCCGGCCTTCGGCGAACACCTCGAGGATCTGGGCGAGCGTCAGCTTTCCGGTCGCGGAGGTGCGTTCCTTGAACGTCGTCATCTTTGGAGTCTCCTCTTCGGGTAAGCCCTCATCGACGTTGCACCGCCTTCGCGTAGAGGTCAAGGAGTCGTGCGTCGCGATCGTACGTCTTCTTGAGTGTCTTGTAGGCCTCGCCGCCGTAAAGATCGTCGAACTCTTCGGCGGAGTAGTACGAATCGGAGTAGAGCGACTTGTGGCCGTCGAGTTCGCTGACCTTTGCCTCGATCCGCCGGTTGGACTCGCCTTCTGTAGCGCCGGCCGGTACCGACGACCAGAAGCCGACGTTGACGTACGTGCGCCCGGGCCGGATCGGGTACAGCGGCCATCCTTCCGGGTCGCGAAGACGCAACGGGCACAGCCAGATCGGGTCGATGGGCACGTTCGCCAGGAACCAGTCGAGGAATTCGGCGCAGCGATTGATCGGCACTTCCACGTCCTGCACCACACGCTCGCGCGGTGGTCGACCGTGGCGTTTCTCGATTCGGTCGGCGATGTGAAACCGGCGGTCGTAGGCAATGAGCTTCCAGTAGAAGCTGCTGCGCCGGTAACGCCGCGGCCAAAGCCGTCGGATGCGAGGATCCTGCGCGCCGAACGCCCGTGAGCACCAGAACCAGTCGGTGTCCCAGCGCCACAGGTAGTCGTGGATGGTCAACCGGTCCTGCTTCTCGCCCGAGTCGTGCTGAATCGAGCGGTAGTAGATCTGCCGGCCGGTGTAGTCGCTGACCGGGCCGGGCGTGCTGGTCTGCACGCCGAGACACAGGTAGCTCTCGTCGGCGCTGAACACGACGCCGTCGAGATAATGCACCGGCTGACCGTCGTATCCGCCGGTGTCGACGATGCGGTCCATCTCGGCCGTCAGATCGGCCAATGAATGAAACCTCAGGTGCCGCAACGCCACAAATGGCTTGACGGGCTCCAGCTCGATCTTCAATCGCACCGAATAACCCAGCGTGCCATACGAATTCGGAAATCCGCGATACAGGTCGGGGTGCTGGTCGGGCGATGCGGTGATGACTTCTCCGGTTCCGGTGAGGATGTCCATCTCCACCACCGACTCGTGCGGCAGCCCGTTGCGGAACGACGACGACTCGATGCCGAGACCGGTCACTGCGCCGCCCAGGGTGATCGTCTTCAACTGCGGCACCACCAGCGGTGACAACCCGTATGGCAGCGTCGCGGCCAACAGATCCTCATAGGTGCACATGCCGGCGACGTCGGCGGTGCGCGCGTGCTGATCGACGGCGATGACGCTGGTCAGGCCTGACGTGTCCAGGCCCGGGGCGTCGCGCTTGGCCCGCGCGCGGAAGAGATTCGACGTCGGCTTGACCAGCCGGATCGTGGCGGTCTCAGGGATCGCCCGATAGCTTGCCATCATCCGGCGCACGCCGTCGTCATGTGCTGACACACGTATACGCTAATCCGCGGCCACCGCAGATGCGACCGAACCGCCTACCACTAGAGGAGTGTTGCCTGATGGGACAGGTCAGCGCGGCCAGCAGCGTCCAGATCAATGCCGCGCCCGAAACGGTGCTCGCCGCTGTTGCCGACTACCAGACCGTCCGCCCGAAGATCCTGTCGCCGCGCTACAGCGACTATCAGGTGCTGCAGGGTGGTCAAGGTCGCGGCACCGTCGCGAAGTGGAAGCTGCAGGCCACCAAGTCGCGGGTACGCGACGTGCAAGCCGACGTCGACGTCGCCGGCCACACGGTCATCGAGAAAGACGCCAACTCGTCGATGGTGACCAACTGGACCGTCGCCCCCGCGGCTAACGGGTCGACCGTCACCGTCAAGACCAGCTGGCAGGGCGGCGGGGGTGTCAAGGGCTTCTTCGAGAAGACGTTCGCACCGCTGGGCTTGAGAAAGATCCAGGACGAGGTGCTGGCGAACCTGAAAAAGGGGCTCGAGTCCTAGGTCGCCGTCCCCCGGTTCTGAGCCAGGAAACCGGCGATGCCATTGACCACGGCGGCGGCGTACTTCTGCCGGCCTTCGACCGTGGTGATCAGCGCCTCGTCGGCCGGGTTCTTCATGTTGCCCAACTCGACGAGCACCGCCGGGTATTGCGCGAGGTTGAGCCCGGCCAGATCGGAGCGGCCGTACAGGCCGTCCTGGCCGATGTAGTTGGAGGCCGCAATGCCGGAGGCTTGGAGCTGGTCGCGCATGATTCGGGCGAGCTGCACCGACGGGCCCGCCTGGGCCTGGTTCAGCGGCGGCGCCGAGTAGTTGACATGGAATCCGCGGCCCGAGGCGGGCCCGCCGTCGGCGTGGATCGACACGATCGCGTTCGGGCGCAGCGAGTTGGCCATCGCGGCGCGTTCGTCGATGCAGGGGCCGAGCGCATCGTCGTTGCCTCGCGACATCGCGGTGCGCACGCCCAGCTGGTTGAGCATCGAGCGGATGCGAAGGGTGACTTCCCAGGTGAACGAATGCTCGGGGTAGCCGTCCTCGGCGTTGGTGCCTGACGTCTGGCACTCCTTCGTGCCGCCCCGCCCGTTGGTGACCTGTCGGGCGATCGACGAGTCGTTGGCGCCGTTGTGGCCGGGGTCCAGGAACACGATCATGCCGGCGATGCTGGCGGGCTGCGCAGCGGCGTGGGGCGCGGAGACCAGCGACGCGGTGACTACGAAGGCGGCCGCAGCGGCGCCGACACGGAGGCGCTTCAGGTCTGGCACTGCGTCAAAATAGCCTGCTCATGACTACTCTGGGCAGAGTCGATTCGCAGCCGCAACGAACTCGAGACCAACAGGCAAGAGGACCGTGATGCAACCCGGAGACACGCCGGACATGTCCGCGCTGCTGGCGCAGGCGCAGCAGATGCAGCAGCAACTGATGGAAGCGCAGGAACAGCTGGCCGCCAGCGAGGTGACCGGCGAGGCGGGCGGCGGCCTGGTTCAGGTCACGATGAAGGGCAGCGGCGAGGTTGTCGGGGTGTCGATCGATCCGAAGGTGGTCGACCCGTCCGACGTCGAGACGCTCGAAGACCTGGTGGTCGGGGCGGTGGCGGATGCGTCGCGTCAGGTCACCGAACTCGCGCAGAGCCGGCTGGGGCCGCTGGCCGGCGGGTTGGGAATCTGACTTGTGTTCGAGGGGCCAGTCCAGGACCTGATCGACGAGCTGGGCAAGTTGCCGGGGATCGGCCCGAAGAGTGCTCAGCGGATCGCGTTCCACCTGCTCTCGGTCGAGCCGCCGGACATCGACCGGCTGACGGCTGTACTGGCCAAGGTGCGCGACGGCGTGCGGTTCTGCTCGGTGTGCGGCAACGTGTCGGACGGCGAGCGCTGTCGCATCTGCAGCGACCCGCGGCGTGACGCGTCGGTGGTGTGCGTGGTCGAGGAACCCAAGGACATCCAGGCCGTTGAGCGCACTCGCGAGTTCCGTGGCAGCTACCACGTGCTGGGCGGCGCACTGGATCCCTTGTCCGGGGTCGGGCCGGACCAGCTGCGGATACGTGAGCTGCTGAACCGCCTCAGCGGACAAGTGGACGGCGTCGACGTCGCCGAAGTGATCATCGCGACGGACCCGAACACCGAGGGTGAGGCCACCGCGACGTACCTGGTCCGGATGCTGCGCGACATCCCGGGGTTGACGGTCACGCGGATCGCGTCAGGTCTGCCGATGGGCGGCGACCTCGAGTTCGCCGACGAGCTGACGCTGGGCCGCGCGCTCTCGGGCCGTCGCGCGATGGCCTGAGCCCGCGCGCCTCACGTCGAAACGCACGTTATGCAGAGCTCTACCCGCACTTTCTCGGCATAACGTGCATTTCGCGGACTAGGAACGAGCCGAAAGCCGTTCGCGGCGCAGCAGCGCCACCTCGTCGAGGTCCAGCGGCGCCAACTCGCCCACCACGCGCGACAGCAGCAGATCGGCCAGCTCGGGATTGCGCGCCAGGCACGGCCCGTGCATGTAGGTCGCGACGACGCTGCCCTGCACCGCGCCGTCGAACCGGTCGCCGGCACGGTTGCCCGCCCCGCAGGTCACCGCGCCCAAAGGGCGAGCCGACGAGCCGAGAACCGTTCCACCGCGGTGGTTTTCGAACCCCGTGAGGGGCTCGGTCAACCCGTCGACCAGCGGCCGGCTGACCAATTCGCCGATCGTGCGCACCGACTGCGGCGCCGTCACCAGATCCAGCAGCCCGACCCCGTCGACCCGCTCGCCCGCCGACGTCTCGTACCAATCACCCAGCACCTGGATCGCCGCGCAGATCGCAAACACCGGTGCACCCCGCGACGCCGCCTGCTGCAGTCCCGGGTATCGAAGCAGGTGCTTGGTGGCCAGTCGCTGCGCGTAGTCCTCCGCCCCGCCCAACGTGTAGAGGTCAAATTCGGCCGGCACCGGCTCGGAAAGCGTGACCTCGACGACCTGGGCGGGAATGCCCCGCAGCAGCAGCCGCTGCCGCAGCACCAACGCGTTTCCACCGTCACCGTAAGTGCCCATCACGTCGGGCAGCACGAGGCCGATCCGTACGGAGTCAGCCACGGCGCCGCCGCGGGAATTGTCTTGCTCCTCGCGTCCGCGGGGGCTGTCTTGCTCCTCGCGTCCGCGGAAATTGTCTTGCTCCTCGCGTCCGCAATGCTCGCTGCAATTGCAGGAATGCGGTGTAGTTCGCGATCACCTCGACATGCCCCGGCGGACACGACGCTATCGCCGCCACCGTGTCGTGCAGCAGCGTGTGCTCGACCCCGGCGTACGTCAGCCGAACCGCCAGGTCGGTGCCCCGCTCACCGGCCGCGACGACGGAAGTCCCCTCGAAATGCTCGAAGCGCACGTCCCACAGCCACGACAGGTCCTCCCCGTCGGGAACCTGCCCGTTGACCGCGATGACGACGCCGGCACCCTGCTTGTCGATCATCGACAGCGCCTCCTGCCAGCCGGCCGGGTTCTTCGCCAGCAGCATCCGCACGGTGTGCCGGCCAAGAGTCACCGTGCGGTAGCGGCCGGCCACCTCGGACACACCCGACACTGCCCTCACCGCCGCAGCGGCGTCGGCACCCAGGGACACAGCCGCCGCGACCGCCTGCGCCGCGTTGCCCCGGTTCGCCGAGCCCGGCAGCAGAAGCGTCATCGGCAGCGCCAAACCGTCTGGCCCGTAGAGTGTTTCGTCGTCGTACCACCACTGCGGCGTCGGCCGTTTGAAGTCCGTCCCGGTGGAATACCAGTGGCCCTTCTCGCGCACGATCACCTCGCCCGATCGCGGGCAGCTCACCGAATCGTTGGCCCAGCCGCCGCCGGCGGCCACCCACACCACGCGAGGGCAGTCGTACGCCGCGGACGTCATCAGCACGTCGTCGCAGTTGGCCACCACCACCGCGTCGGGATGCCGAGAAAGCCCGGCGCGCAGCGCCCGCTCGATCGCATTGATCTCACCGACCCGGTCCAACTGGTCGCGCGACAAGTTCAACAGCACGATCACCCGGGGATCGACGGCATCGGCGACATGTGGAAGATGCATCTC
>JBAPQQ010000696.1:0-3679 GCA_049280695.1 Mycobacterium sp. | reverse complement strand
GTCGAACATGGTGTCGCCCTGGCGAAACCGATGGACGCGGTGACCCGGGCAGGAGCGTTGCTCTTCAAATACGCCTGTCTGACGAGTGGGGTGTTTGTTGCCGATGCGACGGCCCTGCAGGAGACGGCCGACATGCTTATGATCGCGGAACGCTCAGGTGACGACTGGACGCTGGCCTGCGCCCGATTCATCCGCGGCCTAGTCCTGGTGCACCGAGACGGGCCTGAACGTGACGAGGGATTCTCGCTACTCGCCATGGCACGGGAAGCATCCGTTCAGGAGCAGTTCACAATGATCGCGGTCACGATCGTCGACATCGAGGTCGCAATGGAAAAGCTGCGTACGAGCGACGTCGATGGTGCAGTGGAGCTTTCGCGCGCCGTCGTCGAGGAGCACTTCGCCATGGGAGATAAGGCTTTCCTCGCGACTGCGGTCTTGGTACTGGTCGAATCGCTGCTACACCGCGGCGCTGCAGCGGACGTTCAGGAGGCCGAGGCGGCCATCGAAAGACTAGAAGCGGTACCGACGCAACCGGGGTACGTGCTCACCCGGCTGCCGTTGTTGCGCATGCATGCGCTACTGGGTCGCGCTCGCGGTGACGAAGAAACCTACCGATCATTTACCGATCAATACCGCGCGCTGGCAGAATCACTTGGCTTCGAGGGACATATCGCGATTGCCAGGGCCATGGCATGACGTGCACTAGTTGCGGAGCCGAGCTGAGTGAGGCCGCCAAGTTCTGCAGCGAGTGCGGTACACCGACCCGCCCGGCAGCAGCGGCGGAGTACAAGCAGGTGACTGTTCTGTTCGCCGATGTCGTGCATTCGATGGACATCGCCGCGATGGTGGGTCCGGAGCGGCTGCGCGAGATCATGACCGAACTGGTCAAGCGCTCCACGGCGGTGGTGCAGCGCTATGGCGGGACGGTGGACAAATTCACCGGTGATGGCGTCATGGCGCTCTTCGGAGCGCCGATAGCGTTAGAGGATCACGCTTTCCGCGCATGTCTCGCGGCACTGGACATCCAGCAGGAGTCACGGGGTTTCGCCAGCGAATTGATGCACAGCGACGGGATCGAGCTTCAACTCCGTATTGGCCTCAATTCCGGGCAGGTGATCGCCGGCGACATCGGTGCCGGGCCGATGAGTTACACCGCGGTTGGTGAGCACGTCGGGATGGCTCAGCGAATGGAGTCGATCGCCCCGGCCGGCGGGGTGATGCTGAGCGAATCGAGTTCGCGATTGGTGGAGCACGCTGTCGTGCTGGACGAGCCGGAGATGGTGCGAATCAAAGGCTCTGACGACCAAGTTTGCGCCCGTCGGTTGATTTCGACGACCGTGGAACGTGAGCAGGTTGAACGTGAAGCGCCGACGTTCGTGGGACGCACGTGGGAATTAAACACGATCGCTGAGCTTCTCGACGAGGCGGCCGGCGCCGTTGGCTGCATTGTCAATATCGTCGGACCGCCCGGTATCGGCAAGAGCAGGGTCGCGAAGGAGGCCGCTGCACTCGCGGCCGACCGCGACATGGACGTCATCACCACGTATTGCGAATCGCATGCAGGCGATGTTCCTTTCCACGCGGTAGCACGACTATTGCGCTCTGGTTTCGGAATCATTGATCTCGACAGTGATTCCGCACGGGCACGAATCCGCGCACAGACTGCCGACGCAGATCCTGAAGACGTTGCCATCCTCGAAGACCTTCTGGGCATCGCCGATCCGGCTACCCCTGCGCCGGCGGTCGAAGCGGACGCGCGCAAGCGTCGGCTCACGGCGCTGATCAACATGGCGACGCTTGGACGAACCAGGACGGCTCTCTACGTCATAGAAGATGTGCACTGGATCGACGAGATCAGTGAATCCATGCTGGCTGCGTTCCTCACCGTCGTCCCGCAGAGTCGCGCGATGGTGTTGCTCACCTATCGCCCTGAATATCAAGGGCTTTTGGCGCGGGTAGCTTCGGCGCAGGCCATCGCTTTAAGACCGCTGAGCGACGCGCACACTTCGACATTGATCCGTGAGTTACTCGGTTCGCATCCGTCGGTTGCGGGGCTCGCGGAGCACATCGCCGAGCGTGCTCGAGGCAACCCGTTCTTCGCGGAAGAGATGGTTCGCGATCTCACGGAACGCAACATCATTCAAGGGCATCGAGGCGAGTATGTTCTGCACGGCGATGCCGCCCAGGTAAGCATCCCGGCAACGTTGCAAGCCGCCATCGCCGCGCGCATCGATCGGCTGACGCCTGCCGCAAAACACACACTGAGTGCTGCCGCTGTCGTCGGTTCGCGTTTCGGCTCGGACATATTGCGGGCGTTGGGAATCGAGCCGGCGTTCGACGAGCTGGTTACTGCGGAGCTTATCGACCAGGTCAAGTTCACGCACGGTGAGCAATTCGTGTTCCGGCATCCACTCGTACGAGCAGTTGCCTACGAGTCACAGCTCAAGTCGGCGCGCACGCAACTTCATCGCCGTCTCGCAGGGTTCATCGAAGAACAGCAGTCGGCTGACGAGAACGCCGCGCTCATTGCAGAGCACTTCGAAATCGCCGGCGATCTGCGCCAAGCGTTCGGCTGGCACATGCGCGCCGGAACATGGTTGACCAATAGGGACATCGCGTCGGCCCGAGCGAGCTGGGAGCGCGCACGTCACATCGCCGACAGGCTGCCTGCCGACGACCCAGACCGGCTTGCGATGCGGATTGCACCGCGCACGTTGCTCACCCTCAGCGTCTGGCGCGCAGGCGGCACGATGGAAGACGTCGCGTTCGATGAGCTGCGCGAGCTCACTTCTGCGGCTGGTGACAAGGTGTCACTTGCAATGGCGATGGCAGGCCAAGTATCGGCGCTGATAGTTCACGCCCGACCCGCCGAAGCGTCGAGTCTTGGATCTGAATACGTACATCTGATCGAGTCGATAGGCGATCCAACGCTGACACTTGCCCTCCTCTACGCGGCTGTGGCCGCCAAGTCGATGACGAACGAGATGCGCGAAGTGATTCGGTTGTCGCGACGCATCATCGATCTTGCCGGCAACGATGCCACCAAGGGCAACTTGATCATCGGATCGCCACTGGCCACAGCATTCACGCTCAGGGGAGTCGCGCGGTGCAGTTTCGGAGAACCTGGTTGGAGAGACGATATCGAGCGCGGCATGGAGATCGCGAAATCGACGGACCCCTTCACATGGGCAACTCTGTCGGTCTTCAAGTATGGCTGCCTCGTTATCGAGGCTTTGCCGGCCGACGCGGCGGCGTTGCGGGAAACGGCCGACATGCTGGCACTCGCCGAACGCTCAGCAGACGACTTCACGTTGGCCGGCGCAAGATACAGCCGTGGCCTCACTCTGGTGCGGCAACCTGGTCCCGAACGTGAACAGGGTTTGATGTTGCTGGCCATGGCCCGGGAAGCAGCCGTCGACGAGCGGTTCACCATGGCAACGATCCCCGTCATCGACATGCAGACGGCAGCAGAAAAGTTGCGGATTGGCGACGTCGACGGCGCCGTCGAACTGTCGCGTACGGCTGTCGAACAGATCTTCAATTGGCAGGGTGGTTTCGGAGGTGTCGCAGTGGATGTGCTGGTGGAATCATTGCTTCAACGCGGTACCGAAAACGATCTGCAGGAGGCGCAGGCGGTAATCGACAGGCTGGCGGCGATGCCCGCGGAGCCGGGTACGGT
>JBAPQQ010000695.1:0-3391 GCA_049280695.1 Mycobacterium sp. | reverse complement strand
CGTTTCATCGTCGACGTGCGAAGGGTTCCGAGTGTTCAAGTTCGATGTGTGCAAGTCGATAACGCAAACCACATGTACTTGGCGAGTCGAGCGATGGTGCCAACACATAACTCGACGTTGGCACTTGACTTCTTGCGCTCCTGCTCTATCAAGCATCAAATGACCAGCGTGATGTTCTCACTCGAAATGAGCAAGTCGGAGATCGTGATGCGGCTGCTGTCCGCCGAGGCGAAGATCAAGCTCTCGGACATGCGGTCGGGCCGTATGGGTGATGACGACTGGGCGCGCCTTGCGCGGCGGATGAGCCAAATCAGCGAGGCGCCACTGTATATCGACGATTCGCCGAATCTGACGATGATGGAGATTCGGGCCAAGGCCCGACGGCTTCGGCAGAAGGCGGACCTCAAGCTGATCGTCGTCGACTACCTGCAGCTGATGACGTCGGGCAAGAAGTTCGAGTCAAGGCAGCAAGAGGTGTCCGAATTCTCGCGCAGCTTAAAGCTTTTGGCGAAGGAACTCGAAGTGCCGGTAGTGGCGCTCAGCCAGCTGAATCGTGGCCCCGAGCAACGCACCGACAAGAAACCGATGCTGTCCGATTTAAGGGAGTCGGGATCCCTCGAGCAGGATAGTGACGTCGTCGTCCTATTGCACAGACCGGATCTGTTCGATCATGAGAACGAAGAACGTTTAGGCGAAGCGGATCTCATCATCGCCAAGCATCGCAATGGGCAAACCAAGACGGTTACCGTAGCGCATCAGCTGCACTTGTCGCGTTTCACCAACATGGCGAAGTAACTTCGCTTTCTGCGTGTACCGTCTCAGTTTTGACTTCATAATCTCAATTACGGTTTCATACGCGCTTCATTTATGAAATGAAATCGAGACGCCCGCTTGCATCTGCAAGTTTTCGATCCAGCCGCGCGGCTGCGTACCGGGCTGCGGGAGCGCGAACGCCGCAACTCCGAGAAAGGATAAGGCAATCACGGCGACATATGCCCCTGTCCACGGTGGATGGCATAGCGGCGCATGTTGGAACATGTTGTCCCCCTTTCTGGTTGACCGGGGACACGGCGTCGTCACGATGGACTTACCTTGTGACGATCCCACGGCGACGTGACTACGCGCGGGTCGTCTGCAACGCCCTGACCGGATGCCGCGATGATGTCGTTCTGGTGGGGCGCTCGATGGGCGGCCAGACGATTCGTTTGGTGGCTGCTCCGCCGGCCGGTGCTGCCGAAGTAGTGCCAATCCCGTCGTGAGCTTTACGATGGGTTCCTGGGCTTCCCACGGCGCTAAGTGGAGGAGGATCGCCATGCCAATGCCGGCATTGGTCCTCGTACACGGGGGCGGACTCGCTGCCGATTGCTGGGACCTCACCGTCGAAGAGATTCGTCGGTTAGCGCCAGAGTTAACCGTGATTGCCCCCGACCTGCCGGGACGGAGAAACAAACCCGGTGACCTGACCACGGCTTGTATCGACGGGTGGGTCGACTCGGTGGTGTCGGACATCGAGAATGCTGCGATCGACGACTTCGTGATCGTCGGCCATTCGCTCGCGGGGGTGACCGTCCCCGGTGTTGTCACCAAGCTTGGCTCGGCGCGGGTGCGGGAAATGATCTTGGCCACCGCGCAAGTACCAGCCAACGGCAGCGCCCTGGTGGACACGTTTCACGGGGCGCTGAGCTGGTACGCACGTCGCACCGCGAAACGTAATGTGCAGAAATCCCGTTCATTACGCCTGGGAGGTTTGCCTACTGCGTTGGCGAGGTTTGTATTCTGCAACGGAATGACTCCCGCACAGCGCAGGTTCACGCTGGCTCGGTCCTGTCAGGAATCACCCTCCATCATGATAGAAAAAGTTGACCGCAGCGGTATGCCCGACGAGGTGCCACGCACGTGGATACTCACTCGGCGTGATCGCGCCGTCTCGATGAAGATTCAACGCGAGTGCATCGCCGCGCTTGGCGGAGTGCAGACCCTCATCGAGATCGATACCTGCCACATGCTGATGGTCAGCGAACCGGAACGGTTGGCAGAGATCCTCGTCGATCGCTGTCGGCTGTACGTTTAGCCTCGACGCTCGACACGTTGGGGTAGAGGGCATATAGACACTCGAGAAAGGTCGGATCGGCGAACGCCTGCTAACGGCGACCCGGTCAGATGGTCTCTGAAAGAGCCACGGGGCGAGGGATTTTCACGAACCGTGGATCAGTTCTCTAAGTCCGGGCGCCACCTCAGACTCGCCAATCACGTGACGAAACAGCCCACCAGTGGCGCGTGGTTTGGCCGGCAATCCAGCCACCCCCGCCGCCAGACCTGAGTCTCGAAGTGCCGGGGAACATCCCGCGCCTTGCGGGACCGCGGCTAGGAAATGAAACGCGAAGTGAGACAAACCCATATGAAACAGGGTGAGACAACCGAAAGAAGCGCAGCTCAGAAGACCGCGATATGAAACGGGAAACGAGAACCTACACTTTCGGCGATCCCATCGGTACTTGGCAATGCGACAGTCCCGGCGAGTGGTACCATATCTAGTACCACAAGGAGGCCGTGTCTGATGGCAATCACAGCGAGTGAAGCCCGCAAGAACCTGTTTCCATTGATTCAGCAGGTCAACGATGATCGGGCGCCTGTAGAAATCACCTCTAAGAACGGCCGCGCGGTCCTGATCTCGGCCGAGGAGTGGGAAGCCTGGCAGGAGACCGCCTATCTATTTCGGTCCCCGGCCAATGCCCGCCGTCTGCTGGACGCCGCCGCGGCATTGGATGCAGGCCATGGTGTGCGCGTTGACCCCGACACGGTGGAGTGAACGTCGTTTTCTCCCCGCAGGCCTGGGAGGACTACCAGCATTGGCAGTCCGTCGACCGGGCGATACTCAAGCGCATCAACCGGCTCATCAACGAAGTCCGGCGCGCCCCATACGAGGGAATCGGAAAACCTGAGCCACTCAAGTACGGGCTTGCCGCAGCGTGGTCACGCCGTATTACCGACGAGCACAGACTGGTCTACCGCATTGATGCGGACAGCTTAGAGATCCTCCAAGCGCGCTACCACTACTAGTGGTCCCGCGGTGAAACCTTCACGGCTGTACGGGTTCTCGGATTCGCCACAGAAGCGGAAAACAGGCGTGCCATCTCGGCGACGACTGGCACCCCAGACTCTGGAACGTGGGTGGGGCTCGGACGGCGGCAGTCGACTGCTTGAACCTGCGCAGTCGAACTGGATCACCAGGTCGCGCCGCTGGACGTGGCCTCACCCCGATTTTGTCTCCGACCATCCGGACACCGACCACGCTGAGGTGGGGCCAACTCACGCTGTCACGGCCATAATGGGCGCCTCTGCCGAAAGTCAATACCGGGCAGGGCGTTGGTGGCTGGGTTGCGGTTGGTGG
>JBAPQQ010000694.1:0-2398 GCA_049280695.1 Mycobacterium sp. | reverse complement strand
TGTTGGCCTCCGGTATGGTCGGGAAAAGTTCAGCTCTTGTCGAGTAGATGATCTGGAGAACCGGTGAGCATTAACCCCTTCGACGACGAAAATGGCACCTTCTTCGTCTTGGTCAACGACGAGGAGCAACACAGCCTGTGGCCGACCTTCGCCGATGTTCCAGGAGGCTGGCGGGTGGTTTACGGCGAAGCGGACCGCGCTGCGTGTCTGGACTATATCGAACAGAACTGGCCCGACATACGGCCGAAGAGTCTGCGCGAGAGACTGGCAAAGGCCTCGGAGTCTTGATATATGGGCACGTGCGGATTGGGGAGCACGTAACTCCTTCGCCAGGCATTTCCGACGATGCGCGGACAGCCGTTAGGTCTACGCCGTAGGACGCGGGTTTGCCGAAATGGGACGAGTTTCAGACGGGGCCGCCGTATGTCGCGCTTGCCAATCTCGACGAATCGCCCACTGAGAGTTGGCAATTCGAGGCCGCGTGGGCGGCGACGTGACCGAGTTGAGCACGATGTCCAGGCCATAGCCGTCGGTGTCGCGGCGCCTGGCCTGACCGCGAGCCCTCTCTTTCGGTTCCCCTCGCCGCCGCTGTTCAGATGCCCCGCGTACTGATCCATGTCCCACACAGATGGTGTTCGCTCGCGGCACCAAAGATCACCGAAAATTTCATCGTCCTCGAGAGGCGCGTGCCTGCGCGGTAGCGAAACGCCACGAATTAAAATTTCATCGCCGCAGGTCATAATGCCGGAGGTCGTCACCGCCGCAAACCTGCGCCGCGGCCAATTGCTAAGCTGCTTCACCGAGCTGCGTTGGGAGCTACACCAGAAGAACTTTGCCGAAACCCCGGACCGGCTCTGTTGGCCTTCAGTAAGGTTTGGAAAGGTTCCACTCATGTCGAGGAGATGATCTGGAGAACTGTTGAGCACCAAACCGTTCGACGACGACAAAGGTAGCTTTTTCGTCGCGATCTACGACGAGAAACAACGCAGCCTGTGGCCAAGCTTCGCCGACGTTCCAGCGGGCTGCTGGGTGGTTTACGGCGAAGCGGACCGCGCTCCTTGTCTGGACTACATCGAACAGAACGGGACCGATATACGGCCGAAGAGTCTGTTCGACAGGCCGGCAGCGGGCCGAGCTTTCGATAAGCAACCGCGGGGGGGATCAGATGGAACTTGATGACCGAGCGCTTCCGCTGACGCGCGGACAGCTAGACATATGGCTCGCGCAGGAAACGGGTCATCTCGGTACGGAGTGGCAGCTTGGCCAATTCGTGAGAATCGAGGGCCCGGTTGAACGTGACCCCCTCGAATGGGCGATCCGCCGAGCGGTGCAGGAGGCGGAACCAGTCAGGGCCAACTTCTTCAACGTGGATGGCCAGGTTTTTCAGCGGGCGACCGATTACCCGGACGTCGAGTTGGCCTTCTATGATCTGAGTTGCTCGCGCGATCCCGTGCAGGAAGCCCGTGAGATCGTGTTATCGATTCAACGCACGCCGATGCCGCTTACCGGTCCGCTGTTCAAATTTGCATTGTTTAAGACGCGGCCCGATGAATTCCATTTGTTCGGGTGCTGCCACCATATAGTCATCGACGGATCCGGCATTTCCCTGGTTGGCCAGCGGATCGCATCTATCTACTCTGCAATTGTTTCTGGCGCACCCATCCCTACCTCCGTTTTCGGCTCGTTGCAGGACTTGGTTGACCATGAGTTGGAATACGAAGCGTCCAGCGATTATCTAGAAGATCAGGCCTACTGGAGCGGGAACCTCCCCTCCGAAAGCGGACTGAATTATCGGTTGCCTCAAGCCGCGAGCGAGCATGATCCGTACTGGCCTTCGGCGCCGGTTCAATTGGACCCTGTGGTTCTTCGCCGAGTTGAAGAGTTATCCCGCGTGTGGGACGTGCCTCGGTCGTCGGTCATCACCGCGGCGTGCGCACTTCTAGAGCGTGGGTGGTGCGCCGAGGGCTCGGAGGTGGTGCTCGACTTTCCGGTCAGCAGGCGGGTACGTCCGGCGTCAAAGACGCTTCCCGGGATGGTTGCCGGGGTTGTGCCACTGGTGTTGACGGTTAGCCCGGAATCGACGGTCGCCGGTTTTTGTGAGTACGTTGACACGCGAATTCGGGAAGCGCTGCAGCATCAGAGGTTTCCGGTGCATGCCCTTGAGCGCAAAGCCCGCGCCCGCGGCCCATTGCAGTCAGCAGGTAGGGTCAGCGTTAATTTCCTCCCGTCCACAATTACTCTGGCCTTCGGCGGTGTCCCGGCATCGGCGTCGTACATCAACCCTGACCCCGTGGCCGACGGCTTTAGCTTGATCTTCCTTAACGCAGGTGACCAGCTTTTTCTCAGCACGGTGGGCGCCGGGCAGCCGTTTGCGAATTTTGACGTCTCCGATCTAGCC
>JBAPQQ010000693.1:0-4223 GCA_049280695.1 Mycobacterium sp. | reverse complement strand
CTTCGGCGGGCGCGCAGTGGGGGGGCATCAGGGAAGCGCGGAGAACGGGTTGAGGTTCGGCGGCAGCGCGGGCTGGCCGGACTCCGTGGGCGTCGGGATCGGAGCGACCGGGTTCGTGCCGAGGTTCGGTATCGCCAGGCCGCTCAGGTTGCCCGGAAGACCGAGCTGGCTCAGCAGCGGCACGACCGGAAGCGACGCGGGCAGGCCGAGCTGGCCCTGCGGCACGGTGCCCACCAGAGAGTTCATCGGAGCGGACAGCGGTGTGTTCGGCTGCTGCGGCAGCGCCGCGGCCGGTGTCGTCGCGGGTAAGGCGGCCGGGGTGGTGGCGGTGGCCGCCGGCTTCGGCTGCAGCATCGACGCCGCGCTCTGCAAGAACTGCGACGCCATTGCGGGTGCGTTGCCGAGTTGCTGCATGAGGTCGATACCGGGTGCCGGCGCCGGTGCCGGGTCGGCGGCGGCGGTCGGGCTCAGCGCGAGAATGGCCGTGGCCAGGCCTCCCGCTGCAGCTGCGATGGTGGCGGTGCGAGTGCCGATGCGTGCCATGTGTGTGTCCCTACTCCTGTTGGTGTCAAAGCCCAACCCGAAGCTAGGGGTGTTACTGGTGTTACTCAAGTGACTCGTGTGGCCATTACCGAACCGATACGAAGCAGACGCGCGGCGGTTATGGGAGCCGGTCGCTCCTCCGTGCGCCGAGACTACGGTCGTGGACGCCGATCAGCCGAAACGTGTCCAAAAGCGTAGCTTCCGCGGCGCGAATGGACGACGCGACCAGGGTTCTGGACGCAGTACGGCCTCACCGGACGCCCCCGCTATGGCCCGCGAGCAACCCGGCGTACTAAACTAGAACACGTTTCAGTTCGCTCGCCGCGTCCGAAGGAGCAGGTAATGCACACCGCCATCTGTGACGACCTCGGTATCGAGTTTCCGATCTTTGCGTTCACCCACTGCCGAGACGTGGTCGTCGCGGTGAGCAAGGCCGGCGGCTTCGGCGTGCTGGGTGCGGTCGGGTTCACCCCCGAGCAACTCGAGATAGAGCTCAACTGGATCGACGACAACATCGGCGAACACACCTACGGCGTCGACATCGTCATCCCGAACAAGTACGAGGGCATGGACGCGAACCTGTCCACCGAGGAGCTCACCGACACGCTGCGGTCGATGGTGCCGCAGGAGCACCTCGATTTCGCCAAGAAGATCCTCGCCGACCACGGCGTGCCGGTGGAACACAGCGACGAGGACACACTGCAGCTGCTCGGCTGGACCGAGGCGACCGCAACCCCTCAGGTCGAGGTCTCCCTGCGGCACCCGAAGATGACGCTGATCGCCAACGCCCTTGGGACTCCCCCGGCCGACATGATCAAACACATCCACGACGAAGGCCGCAAGGTGGCTGCGCTGTGCGGCTCGCCGTCACAGGCCCGCAAGCACGCCGACGCCGGCGTCGACATCATCATCGCGCAGGGCGGCGAGGCCGGCGGGCACTGCGGCGAGGTCGGGTCGATCGTGTTGTGGCCGCAGGTCGTCAAGGAAGTCGCGCCGGTGCCGGTGCTGGCGGCCGGCGGCATCGGCAGCGGCCAGCAGATCGCTGCCGCCCTGGCGCTGGGAGCCCAAGGCGCGTGGACGGGCTCGCAGTGGCTGATGGTCGAGGAAGCCGAGAACACGCCCGTCCAGCAGGCCGCCTACACCAAGGCGTCCAGCCGTGACACCGTGCGCAGCCGCTCGTTCACCGGGAAGCCGGCCAGGATGCTGCGCAACGACTGGACCGAGGCCTGGGAGAACCCGGAGAATCCCAAGCCGCTCGGCATGCCGTTGCAGTACATGGTGTCGGGGATGGCGGTCAAAGCCACGCACAAGTACCCCAACGAGACCGTCGACGTCGCCTTCAATCCGGTCGGTCAGGTCGTCGGCCAGTTCACCAAGGTCGAGAAGACCGCCACCGTCATCGAACGCTGGGTGCAGGAATACCTCGAGGCGACGAACACGCTCAACGAACTCAACGAGGCGGCCTCCGTCTGACGCGTCTGCGTCCCGCCACTACGTCGGCTCTATATACTTCGTCATCCAGCCACGGCGCTGGGTTGAGGAGGACGGTGATGACGTATCGGACACGTTGGTGGAAGGCTGCCGCTGCAATCCTTCTGGGATTTGCGGCGATTCCGGGAGCGGTCGTGATCGTCCAAACCCCGGGCATAGCCAACGCAGACGTGTGCGCCAGTGTCGGGCGGCGCGTGTCGGTGAGCGGCTGCGCCAACCTCGCCGACACGATCGCCGACTACGTTCCGCCACCGTCCTACTACGCGCCGTTGCCCGAAGACGAGCCGCCGCCGGAGTACACCGCGCCCCCACCGCCGCCGCCACCGCCTCCGGCGCCGAACGTGTCCGTATGCGCGAACGTCGGCCGGCGGGTCAGCGTCAGCGGCTGCATCTGACGCCTCCCGGCGCAAGCAGCGCCAAGTCGTGCCGGATTCGTGATCGAACGCGCACCTTTTCACGGTAGGCAGGAAGCGTGGCCGGCTTGCGATCTCGGGCGATGTCGACGCTCTCGGTGCTGGCGGGCATCGGTGCCGTCGTCGCCACGCTGGCCTTCGCCAACGACGTCGCCAAGAAGTCGTTGACGGCGAAACCGCCGTCCAGTCCCATTGCCGCCGGGCCCATTTCGCCCTACCCCAGGGACGACCACGGATTCGACGACTCGTTCGCCCGATGTGAGGGCGAGCTGAGCGGAGCCGCCTTCGCGCGCACCGAGGGCTCTCTGGTGGCGATCTGCACCGACGCCACGGGCAACTACCAGTACCGCGGCGTGCGGCTCAGCGACGGTGCGGTGTTGGATCTCGCGGCCGAGAACACCGGCGTGCACGAGTTCGTCGCCCGCAACAACGGTGTCACCTATGAGCTGTCAACCAGAGAGCTTGTGATCACCGCCGGCGGCGCCGTGGTGCGCCGTGAACCGGTGCTGGACTATCCGCTCGGGCCTTAGCCGGCAGCGACGAGTCGTCGAGAATGGACCACCAGTACTCCTCCGGGATTTCGCCGCCTCTCCGCAACACCATCGCCAGACCGGTGGCCATCGCGATGCCGAGAAGTCCCAGCCACAGCCCGGCCAAGCCGATGAGCACCCACAACACCGCGGTCACCGCCGACCACGGCGAGACCAGCGCGAGCGCCGGCGCGAAGAAGAACCCTGTGCCGACGTACCACGACGACCCGGCACGATCCGAGATCAGCACCAACCGCAGCCACCGTGGAACCGTTGCCGTGGGTGCCGGATCACCGCGCATGCCCTCAGGCTGCCGCCCCGAGGTAGGCGGCGCAATTACCTGAGAGGTAGTGGTGCCGGCTAGGCGGGCGAGCGACACTGACATGGTGACACTGGCCTCGCCGACGCAGTTCGGCGAGTTGCTGCGGGAGTGGCGCCAGCGGCGCCGGATGAGCCAGCTCGACCTGGCTCTCGCGGCGAATGTCTCGTCGCGCCTGCTTGGCGGCGTCGCGCCGCACCTGCTCGACGAGCCGAACGCGCTGCGCATCGCATTGCACCCCGACGGCCTGGCGCCCCGGATCCGGAACCTGGCGCAGTGGCGTCATCATGTTGTCAGCCGACTCCGGCGTGAGATCGCCGCCGCCGGTGGTCCGGCGCAGCTCTCGTCGCTGCTGGCCGAGATCGACTCGTATCCAGGCGGTTTCGCGACCACCGGGGATCTGCGCGGAGTTGCGGTCTCGCTCGAGCTCTACACCACCGACGGCCGGCTGCTCACGTTCCTCAGTACTGTGACGACGTTCGGCACCGCGCTGGACCTGACGGCCGCCGAACTGAGCATCGAGGCGTTCCTTCCCGCCGACGAGGAGACGTCTAACGCATTGCGCTGACAGCCTCTGCCACCTTCCCGGACCCGATGACGGAACCCGGCACTGTGGTGTAGCAATGGCCTAAGCGCTGCAGAGAGGATGTGCGTCATGGCGATATCGGAGCCGACACCGAATCTCCCGCCCGGTTTCGACTTCACCGATCCCGACATCTACGCCGAGCGCCTGCCCGTCGAGGAGCTCGCCGAAGTACGCCGCACGGCACCGATCTGGTGGAACGAGCAGCCGATGGGCCGCGGCGGCTTCGACGACGGCGGCTTCTGGGTGGTCACCAAGCACAAGGACGTCAAAGAGGTCTCCCGGCGCAGTGACGTCTTCTCGAGCCAGGAGAAGACCGCGTTGCCGCGTTACCGGGACGGCAC
>JBAPQQ010000692.1:0-3322 GCA_049280695.1 Mycobacterium sp. | reverse complement strand
GCGTCGAGACGCTGCCCCGCCACCCCACCGACGCCGCCCGCGCCCAAGCGATCATGCGGCTGCCGTTGATCGTCGGCACCAACAGCCACGAGGCGACGATGTTCGCGTGGTCCAAGCCGCCGGTGCTGCCCACCACCCCCGCGCTCGTCGACGACTACTTCGCGCGGACGGTGCCCGGCGCGCGGGACCGAGTGCTTGCCGCCTACCCCGGCTATCCCCGGCGCCGGGCCGTGATCGCCGTGGCTTCCGACGCGATGTTCGGGGGGCCGGTGTGGGCGTTCGCCGACGCGTACAGCGCCGTCGCGCCGACGTACGTGTACCGCTTCGACCACATGGGGGTCAGCCTGAGGGCGTTGGGTCTGGGGGCCACGCATGGCAGCGAGATCGTGCACGTGCACCACACGTACGGCTCGTACCTGGGCCGGATGATTCATCCGCTCGGCCGGCGGATCCAGCCCGCCGTGGGCCGGCGGATGCAGCGGGCGTGGCTGGAATTCGCCGGAGCCGCCTGGGCGGCGACATCGGATCCAGCCTCCCAACCCAGCGAGGACTGGCCCCGCTACGAGGTGCCGCGGCGGGCGACCAGGGTGATCAAGACCATGCGCGATGTCGTCGTCGACGACCCGGACCGCGAGCGCCGCGAGGCCTGGGCCGGGCTGTACTAGCCCAGTACTAGCCCATTGCGCGAGCCAGTGCGATGTGGCCCTGGAAGCCGCAGGCTTCGGCCCGGCTGAGATAGCGCTGGCGGAGATCCGCAAAGCCGGCCTCGTCACCGCGCGCTCTGGCAAGCAAGGCGTTGAGCCGCAGCAGGGGGAGTTCGTGGTACACGAACCCGGGCTCGGTCGGCATGGCCGCGAGCCGGTCTGTCGCGGCCTGTGCTTCCTCGAGATCCCCTTCCCAGCCTCGGTTGAGCAGGGACTCGACGAGAACTGTGGTGCTCCAGCCACGATTGATCCCTTCGCCACTGCGGATCTCGGCTTCCAACACATTGCGGCACAGGTCGATGGCCTCGTAATAGTCGCCTGTTCGATTCTTTTCTGCTGCTACGGCGAGGTCGGCGCACCATGCTGCTACCAGGGTGTGGCGATGTTCGAGTGCCTTTCCACGAGCCCTGGCCAGCAGTTCGAAGCCGAACTCTCGGTTAGCGTCCTCGCGCCGGATCAAGACCAATCCGTGCGTGAATTCGCAGTTTGTGAGCGAGAAGTCGTCGCCGAACTGCTCCGCGATAGCCAATGCGTCGGTGGTTTCCCGCAGCGCGTCTTCGTCAGACAGCAATACCCAGTTCAAGATCGTGATGTACTTGAATTGAACGACGCCGCAATACGTGAACTTGTCGATGTCGCGCGTCATCGCCAAAGCGGCGTCAAAGTCCTGTTTCCAACCCTTCAATCCCAAAGAGCAGCCCGCTGAGGCGCGTAACGAGAGCGCGAACGCGAGCGGCGACCCGATGATCAGATTCCCCATCGTGGGGTCACCACCTGACAGGTCGATCACGCGCTGACATAGCCGCACAGTCTCGTACATCTCACCGGCGTTCCATTTGCAGAGGATGGGCACCATCATCAGTGCAACCGTCAACTCAGGATCACCAATCGACTCGAGCAAGGCCGCATGTTCCGACGCCAACTGCGACGCCTCGGAGTAGTGGCCATGAAAATTCAACATTTGTATGAGCCCCGACATGCCGATCGCTATCGACCGCTTGTCGCCCGCCGCACTTGCCAGCTCCCGCAGCTCGTCGAACCCGACATCGGCCAAGCTTCCGCCGACGCGCCAGATGGTTGCGCACAACAATGTCCGCGCGGCGATTTGCATCGACGACCGGTCGGGGCCGCCGGCGGGCATTCGGTCAGCAACCTCCAAGGCACGCTGCCAGCTCAACCGTGCACCGGCGATGTCGCGATGGGTCGACCACGTCCCGGCGCGCATGTGCCAGCCGAACGCAGCGTGCAGGTCACCTGCCGCTTCAAGGTGAGTGGCGATCAGCGACGCGTTCTTCTCGACCGATTCGGGTTCGCGTTGTTCGATGGCTTTCGCAATCGCCCGGTGTAGCTGTGCGCGATCTGCTTTCAGCTGGGTCTCATAGGCGACCGCCCGCATCAACGGATGCCGGAACGCGTATTCCGCCGGTGGCATGACCGCTATCCGCTCAATCAGGTCCGCCTCGACGAGTTCGTTCAGCTCGACTTCCCCGAGGACGACGGCAAGCAGGTCGGCGTCGAACCGCGAACCGATGACTGACGCGGCGTAAAGAGATCGCTTCGATGTTGAGCTCAGCCGGTCGATGCGGGCGGCGATCGTGGCTTGTACGGTGGCCGGCACCGTCACGGGTGTAGCACCTTCACAGATGTACGCGCCACGATCGCCTTCGAGGATGTTGCGCTCGGCTAGGTCGCGGACGATTTCTTCGGTGAAGAAGGGATTGCCCGCTGCGCGTTCGGCAACCTGCGCCGCCAATTGGGCGACGGAGGGGTCTGAGCCCAACAGCTCGGCAGTCAGGGCCGACGCGCGCGAAGCGTCCAGCGGGTCAAGCGAAATCGTCGTCCCCTCTGCTGTTCGAAGCGGTCCGTGATATTCGGGGCGATAGGTGATGAGCACGAGCGCGTGAGTCTGCGGCAGTACAGAAATGAAATCTGTGAGCATCGACTCGCTGACGGCGTCGATCCAGTGCGTGTCCTCGACGATGTAGACAGCAGGCTCAGGACGCGCCAGCAGGGCCCCGCTAAGCAGGCTGGTCAGCCGGCGCCTGCGGGCGTCGGGGTCGATGGTGCCCTCACCGGTCTCGGTGCCGGCTATGCCGAGGAGGTCATGCAAAAGCGCCAGGTCAGCGGGATCCGAGTTGGGCAGCGCTGAACGCGTCTTCTCCCTCGCCTGCTCGTCGAGCAGCCCGCCAACGCCGAAAAACCCTCGCAGTAAGCCGGCCACTACGCGGAATGGGATCTCGGCGGAGTGTGATTCGCAGAATGTCGAGATGACTTCGACGTCATTACGAGTGGCGATCGCCGCGGTTTCGCGCGTGATGCGGCTCTTCCCGATACCCGGTGGGCCCTTGATTGCCATCACCGATCCGTGGCCGTCGATAGCGTGAGCGAGTACCTGGCGGAGCACGGCTATTTCGCGTTCGCGCCCGACGAGGGCAGTGTCGCGGCGCCGTTGGGAACGGTTTTCCTCGGTCACGGCCAGTAGTTGACGCGCGGGCACGGGCGCAGCGGCCCCCTTGATCGTGACCATCGGCAGTTCCCCGAGCCGTGCGGCGTGTTCGACCAGCCGCGCGGTTGAAGGACTGAGCATCACCCCGCCGGGCGGTGCAGCGGCTTCCATC
>JBAPQQ010000691.1:0-6760 GCA_049280695.1 Mycobacterium sp. | reverse complement strand
GCGGGCAGCTGGCGGCGGCGCACTGCGCGGCGAAGGCGTCGAGCGCGGCCTGCTCACCCTTGACCTGCTGCTCCTGGGCGGCCTCGGCGTTGATGGCCGGCGGAATCGGCGAGTCGAGGATCAGCCGCGCCACCTTGTCGGGATGCCGGCCCGCGTAGGCGAGTGCGACCTGGGCGCCGTTGCCGATGCCCAACAGCGCCACCCCGGGTACGTCCCAGGTCGTGCGGAGCCGCTCGATGTCCTCGGCGGCGTGCGAGTTGTCGTAGGCGGAGTCGCCGGGGGAGATGGTGTCGGTGCAGTTCGTGGTCGCGGTGACGACGATCTCGCCGAGGTTGGCCACCGGGTCGTTACCGGCCTCGAACTGGGCTTGATCCTGCATTTCTCGCCGGTCGAACGAGTCGCGGCAATCCAACGCTCCGGACAGGCCGATGCCGCGGCGGTCGACCGAGACGATCGGGCGCGTCTTCAGCACGTCGGAGCCCGCGCGCGTCAGCCACACCGGCAACTGCACCGACGACGGCAGGTCCCAGCCGGTGGTGATCACCAGCGGCCCGGCGTCGGGCGGGGTCAGCTGCGAGCGCGCCCGCACCACGCCGACGGTGACGGTGCCGCTGGCGTTGTCGATCGGGTCGAGGTCGGCGTCGAAGGTGGCGCAGTCCAGGGTGACACCGACCGGCGGAGCGATCGCCACCTCGGAGAACAGCCGGGATGTGCAGTCCCGCCACGCCAGGTCGTTCTTCGGTGCCTCGATCGGCGGCGGGCCCTGCGGCTTCGGCGTCGTGATCGGGCTGCCCTGGCCCTGCTGGCCGGAGTCGGTGGCGTACTTGGGGTTGGCGGCCAGGCCCGGGGCGCAGGCGGCGAGCACGGAGATCGTCGCGACCAGCGCCGCGGCAACTCTCCTCGACCCGGAAAACGGCATGCGCACCAGAGTAGCGAGAGCGTCACCTGGCTCGGCTGTAGCGCAAGTACAGGTAGCCCTCGGCGTCGGACATGATCTGCTCGCTCACCAGCTCGGTGGTCAACGGATTGGGGCCTTTCACCACGCGCGGCGCGCCACCGGCCACCAGCAGCGGTGCGACGGTCAGCGCGAGCTCGTCGAGCAGGCCCAGCTCGACGATGTCACCGAGCAGCGTCGGGCCCCCCTCGCACAGCACCCGATACAGCCCCCGCTTGGCCAACTCGGCCAGCACGGCGGTGGGGTCGACGGCGATCGGATCGGTGGACGAGGCGTCGTGTACTTCCGCGACGCCGTGCAGCCGCTCGCGGGTCGCGATGAACGATGCTGTGGTGGTAAAGACCAGCGGCGGCGTCTCGGTGCGGGTGAACAGTCGGGCAGTCGGGTCCAGCGCACCCGAGGCGGTGATTACCGCGATCGGCGGGATCTCGGCTTGGCCCCGCGCCTGCCGGGCTTGCCGAGAGGCAACGCTCAACTGGGCGCCGGAGTAGTTCTCTGTGCGCGCCGTGCCGGCGCCGACGAGCACGACGTCGGCGATCTCGCGCAGCACCATGAACAGGACGCGGTCACCGGATCCCGCCAGACCGCCGGCGCGGCCCTCGACGGTGGCGCCGCCGTCCGCGCTGGCGATCATGTTCGCCCGCACCCAGCACGTCGTCAGATCCGGCGGGTACGCATAGAGCCCCGGCAGCTCTGGCGTGTCGATAGGTGCCAGTGCGTCCAGCCGGGTGAACCGCGCGGTGGCGTCGTCGTCGGTCACACAACGATTGCAGCACGCCGTTACAGTGCGACCACGCGGCGCCTCGTCAATCGGCGCCCGGACCTTTAGCGGAGCGGCCGATCACACTGACGCGCACGAGGGGCGGCGGGACGCCACCCGGCCCCGGCACGGCCGATGGCGATGCTGATCAATCGCGCTAGGAGCGGGAATCTTCGTGCCGAAATACCGCTTCGGCCGAGACTGTGGTCTTGCGGCTCAACATCCAGAGCTTGTTCCATCGGATGCCGAGTTCGTCGTGATTGATGGTGGCTCGTGTCGACGTGCTGACAGTGCCGTCATCGAGTTGACGCATGGTGACCTTCAACGGCAGGGGTTTAGTGGTTCCGGTGACCGTGATGAACGCCTCCACTTCGGCGGTGTCATCGTCGGCGGGCCGAGCCGCGGTGACCACGACGACGATCCTGGGAAATCGGTCGGCTTTGAAGAAGTCCGCCGAACGCAGATGCCTGTCGCGCATTCGCAGGCCGGTGTCCACCGAGTGGGCCGCGATGTCGAGTTCACCGGTCACCTCGCCGGTATCGCTGACCTGACCGTGACCGCTGACGTCGGTGAATCGGCCGTTGACTGTCTGCAGGCCCCACAGCGATTTGTTGGCGAAACCAAAGGTCGACCGCTCCGGGACGAGGTTCCAGGATCCGAGAGCCTCTTTACTCCTCAGAAATTCTGCGACGGCTGGCATTTCATCTCCTCGGCGACTCAAGCCACGGGCAGCCCGCGGGGCCGGATCGGTTGGGGAATCGCCGGTGGGTCACCAGGTGGTCTCCTGGTCCGCGCAAACCCTGGCCTTCACACGCAATTGCCGAGGTCGCATCCTTCGCCGGTGTGACCCGCTTTCGAGTGCGACTCCAGACCTCAGCGAAACCTCAGCGCGTGTCTTGTCAATACCCGTATCTGGGCAGGACTACACCTGGCCGCGGCGACGGACACGGGGCCGAGGCGAGGTCGCTCAACCGGGGTCTGGGGTAGCGCCGAATTCTCTGTCGATCAGGGGCGGGCAAAGAAGTGCCGATCCGCGGGCGGCACGAGCGGGCCTAACGATACTTACGTGACCACAAACGTCACGACAGCCCTACCTGTTGCCGAGCGGAGCAATGGTGGAAGTGCCCGCCACAGAGCGACACTTTTTCCAGCAGTTCGCCTGATCTCGCCAGGCCACTGCCGCGGCCCTCCACGGTGGCGCTGGCGTCCGTGTCCGCCGGCCGCCACATCGTCAGATCCGCCAGGTGGGCATCCAGCCGCTAGACCACGCGCACCATCACAAGGTCGTCCTCGACGCCTTCGCCGAGATGAAATGTTCTGGCGCCGTTTACCGTAAACTCGTGCTTGGCGTAGAAGCGTTGCGCGCGCAGGTTTTTCTGGTTCACGCCCAGCCACACCGATTTCGCGGCCATGGCCGCGGCGTGTTCCAGGGTGGCCTGCATCAGCGCGGCCGACACCTCGCCGCCGTGGTCCTCGGGTAGCACATACATCTTCGACAGCTCGAGGCTGGGGCGGACGGTGACTGCTCGCGCTACGTCGGCGTCGTCGTCGGGTATCCCGCGAATCAGCATGCAGTAGCCCACAATTCGGGCGTCACGATAGGCGGCCAGGACTACACGATTCTCATCGGCGAGGTATTCGGCGAACCGTTCGGCCGTCAGGTTGGCGTCGATGAACGCGACGATGTTGTGCGGCTCTGCGGTGGGCGGGCAGGCCAGCGGGAATGTGCCGGCGGCAACGGAGGCCAGTTCTTCTGCGTCGGCGATGTCAGGTGTAGCGACCGTCAGATGTTCCACTGGGCCAATTTGAAGCCGGTCTTGGCATCGATCAGCAACACGTTGGCCACCAAGTCGCGGTAGCTGTCCCACCACACTCCGCCGCTGACGGTGGCACCTTGCGGTGCGTTGAGAAGTGCGTACTGCAAAGCGTCGGGAGCGTCGGTGCTGCGCGGGACGTACTGGTCCCCGGTCTGGCTGACGCCGCGTAACGACAACCGCGACGACAGGAAGTACGGCGTGGGTGCGTCCACCACGGTGACGGTGACTTGTGCGCGGGTGACCTGCGAGCGCGGCCACCGCGGCGAGTATCCCCAGCCGGGTGGGATGTCCGAGGGCAGCACGCTGTCGACGGTCACGTCTGCGGTGAAGTCGCCCGTCTGTACGCGCAGGGTGTCGCCGAGGGCACCGATGGGGGTTTCGCCGGCCGATGCGGGTGCCGCTAGAAGTGCGCCGACGATCACCATCACCGCGAACGGTCCGAGGAGCCAGCGGCGCATCATGCCTCCTTAGCTGCTTCGCATGATGTTAGTCAGCCCAGGGCCCCATGCCGGCGATCTTGTCGATAGTGATGTGCGTGACGAAGCCCGGCGGTGGGTCGTCCATCGGCGGGAACTTGGCGTCGTGCCCGATCATCGTCTTGGCGAGCTCGCGCAGCAGCTCAGGTGCGCCGCCTTCCTCGACCCGCGCTGTTCCGTAGACCGACAGGTACGGCGTCAACGTTCCGCTGCGGTCGGTGGACAGCACAGTCAGCGCAACCCGGTTGTCGCGGCGGATGTTGCGGACCTTCTTGTGCTCGGCGAGATGCGCGGTGACGAGCTCGTCGTCGCCGTCGGGGGTGGTGTGCACGGTGATCCAGACCACGCTGATCTGGGGGCCGCCGTCGGGATTGAGCGTGACAAGGGTCGCGTCGGCGCCGTATCCGATCAGGGCCCGCGCGTGCTCGTCGAGTTTCATGTCGCGGACATTACGCCGGGTCAGCACCCTGCATGAACGGCTTCAGGGCAGCCACCACGTCGGCCTCCGCGCGGGCCTTGCCGAGGCCGAGCCGGTGTAGCGGGCCGTCGTCGTCTTCGGCCTCGAGGAGCGCGAGCAAAATGTGTTCGGTGCCGATGTAGTTGTGGCCCAACCGAAGTGCCTCGCGGAAGGTGAGCTCGAGAACCTTGCGGGCTGGGCCGTTGAACGGCACGAGAACCGGCACATCGTCTACTCGCGGTGGGAACGGCGCCGCAGCGCGCAAGTCGTCGGCGCTCACCCCTTCGCTCTCGAGCACCTTCATGGCGAGCGAGGCGGGATCGTCGGCCAGCGCGGCCAGCAGATGGGCCGGCGTGATCTCGGCGTTGCCGGCTGCGTTCGCCTGGTTCTGTGCGACGACGACGACAGCGCGGGCGCGGGGAGTGAAGCGGGCGAAGCCATGGTTCGGATCCAGCGTCATCGACTCGGCCTTGGTAACGAATCGTTTCTGCGCGGCCTGCTTGGTGACGCCCATGGACTTGCCGATGCCGGTCCACGACGCACCCGACCGGCGCGCCTGGTCGACGAAGTGGCCGATCAGGTGGTCGGCGAGTTCGCCGAGGTATTCGCCGGCCAGGACGGCATCTGAGAGCTGTTCGAGAGCGTCGGCGCGAGCCATTTCGATTGCCTCGATCAGGTCATCTAGGCGGACTGGGTAGCGGATTTGCGGTGAGTGGGCCATGCGTCAACCCTAGGTTGACGCGCCCCTGTCCGTCAACCTCGGATTGACGTTTGAGGCGACGCAATGATGACCGGTGATTGAGGTCGCGTGCGCTGGGTAGTAAGTTCCGGCGAAAGCAGTAATCGGGATGGGAGTTCGGTATGGGAGAACGTAAGGGGCGGCTCACTCGTTGGGTGCGCCGGCTGATGATCGCGGCGGCGGTTGCAATACTGCTGCCCGGTCTGGCGAGCATGGCAAATGCTCCAGACGCCAGAGCCTTCTCCCGGCCCGGCCTTCCGGTCGAATACCTGATGGTCCCGTCGCCGTCGATGGGCCGCGACATCAAGGTCGAATTCCAGCCGGGCGGATCGCATGCGGTCTACCTGCTCGACGGCTTGCGGGCCCGTGACGACTGGAGTGGTTGGGACATCGAACTCCCAGCATTCGAGTGGACTCTCAATTCGGGCCTGGCCACCGTGATGCCCGTCGGCGGGATGTCGAGCTTCTACACCGACTGGTACCAGCCGGCTGTCGGCAACGGCGGAACCTGGACTTACAAGTGGGAAACGTTCCTGACGTCTGAGCTGCCATCCTGGCTGTCGGCCAACAAGGGCATCAGCCCCACCGGAAACGCGGCGGTGGGAATCTCCATGTCCGGGTCGGCGGCACTGATTCTGGCGGCCTACCACCCGGACAACTTCGTCTACGCCGCATCGCTGTCGGCCTTGATGGACCCCTCACAGGCCATGGGTCCGTTCCTGATCGGCATTTCCATGCGTGACTCCGGTGGCTTCAGCGCCGATGCCATGTGGGGCCCGAGCAGCGACCCGGCCTGGGCCCGCAACGACCCGACGATCCAAATTCCGCGGCTGGTCGACAACAACACCCGGCTGTGGGTCTACGCCGGAAGCGGCAAGCCGAACGAACTCGGCGGCGGCGACCTGCCGGCCACCTTCCTCGAAGGCGTGATTCGGGACAGCAACATCAAGTTCCAGCAGAAGTACGAGGCGGCCGGCGGACACAACGCCACGTTCAACTTCCCGCAGTTCGGCACGCACAACTGGGCGTACTGGGGAGCGCAGCTGCAGGCGATGCTTCCCGACATCAAGGCCACGCTGGGATAGTGAAGAGCGGCGACGCAGGAGCGGTGCTGGCTGCTTAACACAGCGGTTGCATCCGGTGTCGCCTTACGCGGGACTAGATGCAACCTACCCCGTGTCCGACGTCCCACCTACTGTACGGGGTGCGGTGTTGAGAGCGCTTTGTCATACAGGCCAACGGACTTGGGTTCTTGGCCTGTATGACGATGGTCTACGGGATCGTCGAATTCTTTGAGGTTGGGGATCGCCGCAGCGTAATCTCGGTTTTGAGCCGGGGTCGGGGTCTGGGCGAGGAGGCTTCGGATGAAGAGGGTTCTGGTTCGCGTTGCGGTGTGGACCGCGTCTTTGGTTGCGTTGGTGTCGGGTCCGCTCGCACTCGCCACGATGGTGAACCCGGCGGTCAGCTGGGCGTGCGACGGGGGATTGGTCTGGGATCCCGTCGCCAACGCCTGTGTGGTGCCGGCGCCCGCCCCGCCGCCCCCCCCGCCCGGGCCC
>JBAPQQ010000690.1:0-3857 GCA_049280695.1 Mycobacterium sp. | reverse complement strand
GTGCTGGCGGTCACCGACGCCGGCATGCCGGTGGTCAGCGACCCGGGCTACCGGCTCGTGACGGCCTGCGTCGCCGAGGGCATCCCCGTCACCTGCCTGCCCGGCCCATCGGCCGTCACGACGGCGCTGGCGCTGTCCGGGCTGCCCTCGGACAGGTTCTGCTTCGAGGGTTTCGCGCCGCGCAAGCAGTCGGCGCGGCGGGCATGGCTGGCAGCGCTGGCCACCGAGCAACGCACGTGCGTGTTCTTCGAATCGCCGCGCCGGCTGGCAGCGTGTCTTGGTGACGCAGCAGACGAACTGGGCGCCTCGAGGCGCGCGGTGATCTGCCGCGAGCTGACGAAAGTGCACGAGGAAGTGGTGCGCGGCTCGCTGGGCGAACTGGCCGACTGGGCTGAGGGCGGAGTGCTGGGGGAGATCACGGTCGTTCTTGCTGGCGCGCAGCCGAAGGCGGACATCGTGGCGCTGGTCGCGGAGGTGCAGGCGCTCGTCGATGCGGGCGCGCGTGTGAAAGATGCTTGCGCGGAGGTGATTGCGGCCAATCCCGGCGCGCCGTCTCGGCGTGAGCTCTACGATGCGGTTCTGCGAGCACGCGATTGATCCGGAGGAGTCATGGCACTGCCGGCGCTGGCCCCTCGTCCACGGCGGTGGACTTGCCGCCGACTCCTGGGAACTCACTATCAACGAAATCCACCGGCTCGCACCGGAATTGACGGTGTTTGCCCCGGATCTGCCGGGGCGGCGCAGCAAGCCGGGTGATCTGCGGGAACTGACCATCGCCGACTTCGTTGACTCCGTCGTCGGCGACATCGAGAGTGCCGGATTGGACGACGTCGTCATCGTCGGTCATTCCATCGGGGCCGTGACCGTTCTCGGTGCAGTTCGCAGGTTAGGCATGGCGCAGGTACGTGAAATGGTCTTGGCTGCCGCACTCATGCCGGCGGAAGGCGGTGCGATCGCGGATAGCCTCGCCGGACCGGCTGCAGCGCTGGCCCGATATCGCGCAAAGAAGGGCGTGTTGAGGCAAACACCTTGGTGGTGGACGCGGTTTGCCTACTTGAACGGAATTCCCCGGGTGCGGCGCAGATTCATGAGAAACAAGCTGTACGGCGAATCACCCGTCATACTAACGGAAGACGTTTCCCGCCCAGACATCCCCGACGAGTTGCCACGCACCTGGATCCTCACGACTCGCGACCGGGCGCTGTCGGCGAAGACTCAGCGCAAAGCCATCGAAGCGCTCGGTGGTGCCCAGGCGTTGATCGAGATGGATACCTGTCACTGCATGATGGTCAGCGAGCCGGAACGACTGGCCGAAATCCTCGTCGAGCGCTGCCGTCTGTACGAATAGCGCCGACGATCGGTGCCGCCTTGTGCAAGCACTCGTCCCATTCAGCGTCAGGATCCGAGTCCGTAGTGATGCCGCCGCCGACTCCGAGAACCGCCCCGCCCCCGGTGTCGAACTCCACCGTCCGGATCGCCACGTTCAGCTCGGTTCCGGCGATCGGTGACGCTAAACCGACTGTGCCGCAATACACCCCGCGGCGATGGGGTTCCCACTGTGACAAGAGTTGGCGTGCCCGCGTCTTCGGTGTACCCGTCACCGATGCCGGCGGGAAGGTTGCGTCGAGCACGGCCGTCATCGGCACATCGACGTCGACGCGCGCGGCGACCGTTGACACCAGATGCCACACGCCGGGTGCCGGCCGCACCGCCAAAAGCTCTGGCACGGTGACGGTTCCGGTGACGGCGACGCGGCTCAGGTCATTGCGGACCAGGTCGACGATCATGATGTTCTCCGCGACGTCCTTGGCCGAGGCCCGAAGCGCCGACGGGTGCGCATGCCACGGCAGCGTGCCCTTGATCGGACTCGACGCCACCGCATCGCCGCGGCGCCGCAGGAACAACTCGGGCGAGAGTGACGCCACCGCGCCCCAGTCGCCGCCGATGAAGGCGGCTCGTGCCGGCGAGGTCCGCGCGGCAGCGTCGGCGAAGAAGTCAACCGGGGTGCCGTCAAGTCGGCCGGCGAACTGCGTGCACACGCACGCCTGGTAAATCTCGCCGGTTGCAATCGCTTCCAAGCAGTCCAGCACGCCGCGGCGATGGGCGTCGCGGTCGGCGCGGCTCCATTCGACGTCGGCGGGCCGGGGAGCTATGGGCGAACGCAATGCCTCGGCGATCCAGTTCGGGAGTGTTGCATCCGAAAGGCTTTCGTACCACCAGACGCCGTCGCGGTCCTGACGCAACACGAAGTCCGCCCACCCGCCGGCTGCTACCGGAATCCGCGGTCCCAGACCGTCGACGCCGGCGTCGGGGTACGACAGATATCCGAACCAGCCACCGCCGACCACACCTTCACCCCGCCCACTCGCGCGCACGGCGAATACCCGGTCGACGTCGACCGGCACAGCCGTCACAGACGGCGCGATCACCGCGCGCGAGTCGAACCAGTCACCGATTAGCGCGGCCGGCCGGCCGTAAGCGGCGAGGGCCCGTAGCACCGCGGGCGGATCACCCAGGTCGCCGAGCCGCTCGATCCTCACGGAGCAAGCCTCGCACAAAGGCGGCAATTCACTTTCCCGCCCGACCACCTTTGTGCCCGCCTCTTAGCGACAGTATCGTTTCCCCGGCTCAGAGGGCATTGTGCCGGGATTGCGATTAGCGACAACGCAACCGCTTCGCCGCAGGTCGACGGGTTGTCGCTAACACGTGGGCAACGCCCGGTTAGCGGCTGATCTCGCGCGGGACGGCGGCCGCCAGCTTGTCCGGATTGCGCATTGCGTAGAAGTTGGTGATCTTCCCGTCGACCACCTCGACCATGAAGATCCCCTCCAGCCGGTCACCGGAGTAGATCACCACAGCGGGCGCGCTATTGCAGATCGTCGTCTCGACGCGGACGTCGGGAATTCGCTTGCCCAGCCGCATGATCCCCATGAGGACGGCGGCCACCTTCTGTGCCCCGACCACCGGCCGCCGCGCCGCGCTCGCCTTGCCCCCGCTATCCGCCGTCCAAACGACGTCCGGCGCGAGCATCGACATCAGGGCGTCGAGGTCACCGCTTGCGGCCGCGGCCAGGAACTGCTCGGTGATCTGCGCGCTCTGCTGCGGGTCCACCGGTTCGAACCGCTTGCGCCGGGACTGCACGTGCTCTCGCGCACGGTGCGCGATCTGACGGACCGCGGGCACGGATTTGCCGACAGCCGAGGCGATTTCGTCGTAGTCGAAGCCGAACACCTCTCGCAGCACGAACACCGCGCGCTCGTCGGGTCCCAACGTCTCCAGCACGACCATCATCGCCATCGACACCGACTCCGCCAGCACCACATCGCTCACCGGGTCGTGCTCGTCGAGCAGCAGCGGTTCGGGCAACCACGGGCCGACGTAGTCCTCGCGGCGACGTACGCCGGCCCGCAGCGCGTTGAGCGCCTGCCGCGTCACCAGTTGCGCGAGATAAGCCTTGGTGTCGCGGACCGTCGACAGGTCCACCTGCGCCCACCGCAAGTAGCTGTCTTGCAGCACATCGTCGGATTCGGTTGCGGAACCGAGGATTTCGTAGACGATCGTGAACAGCAGCGGGCGCAGGTGCGAGAACCGCTCGGCGTGCTCCCCGGCACTCATGACACCGGGACTGGCGCAGTTGCGGGCCGCTTCCCGCCGTGGAACCAGAAGTACGATCCCGGCTTGCGGCCCTCCCGGGCGATGGACCAGACGGTGCCCTTGCAGACGAGCTCCTTGACCGTCGCCGCGACGCGGCCGCCGAGGTACAACCGCCGGGGCGTGTCGTCGGCATGTGAGATCTGCACCGTCGCAAGCGACCGGCCCAGGCTGATGCACTGCCCGACGAACGCGAGGCTCAGCGG
>JBAPQQ010000689.1:0-2905 GCA_049280695.1 Mycobacterium sp. | reverse complement strand
GTGCAGATTGCACCGCCGGGGCCAGTGAGGACTCGGATCCGGACTCGGACTCGGACTCTGACTCGCTCTCGGTCGATGCCGACGACGAGGACGAAGAGGTCGAGGTTGAGGAGTCGGCGTCGGCGGGTTCGGCCCATGCGATGCCCGGGATGCCCACCACCGCGGCTCCGACGCCCAGGGCGGCAGCCAGCAGCCCTACCCGGCCGATGTATCCGGCGTAGTCGAGCGCCGATTGCCTGGTCCCCGGACGCCGGCGAGCAGGCGACCCGGCCGGCAGCCACCCGTCCTTGGTGCCGGCCGCGCGGCGCACCATCGGATTCGACGCCGGCTTCACGCCCGGCACTGCATACACCAGCGCTCCAGGCTCGGCGTGCACCAACTGCCAGGTCAGTGTCGGCAGCGAGGGCTGCGGGTCGGCGGTATTCGTCATAGCTGCCTCAGGCTTGCGAGAAGGACCGTCACATTGCGTCATTTTTCAGCAAACACCGCTGCCTGGCAGGGACGTTAGGGTCCTAGGTAATCTGCGCGTCGCGGTTGGACCACTGGCGCGGCGCGCGGCAGCCGCCACCACGAAATCGGCGCGAGCGACGGCTGGAAGACGGCCTTTTGCCGGGCGGTAAACTCCGGCGGCGGTTACAATTCCGCAGTCCGCGCGGACAAGCGATGCGGTGCGTTTAGGGGGTGCAGACCGGGGATGTCGACCTCAGCAAACCTTGCCCGATATGCTGACCCGGCTGGAAGAAATCGCCAAGGACACGGGAGACGTCCTGAACGACCTCGAATCGGTGACAAGTCCATCGTGATCATCAACCACGCCAACCCGAAGCTGCCGACCGCCGCGGATTGTCATGCCGGCGGCACCGGTGACGAGGACCTTCCCCAGGTCTTGGCGGATACCGTCGCCGACGTCCTGGGCAGGCCCCGGGCTCGCGGGTGGATCCACGTCGGGTCTGCGGGCGGCGCCCTCGTGGCTGGCGCGGTACTGGTGTCCGTGGCCTGGATTGCCGCGTCGCCGAAAGCCGGCTGGGCCACACTGATCTACACCGCCGCGATCGTCGCGATGTTCGGCTTCAGTGCGATCTACCACCGCGTGCACTGGCGTTCCACGGCGGCCGAAATGTGGATGAAGCGTGCCGACCACTCGCTGATTTTCGTGTTCATCACCGGCAGCTACGTCCCCATCGCGCTACTGGCGATGCCACCGCGCACCGGCACCCAGATGCTGACCGTGGTGTGCATCGGCGGGGCAGCGGGCGTCGCCCTCAAGGTGCTGTGGCCGTCGGCGCCTCGCTGGCTCGGCGTGACGCTCTACCTACTTCTCGGCTGGGCAGCGATTTGGTGGACGGGCACTCTGTTGGACAGTGCGGGGGGCGCCGTCGTCGCGCTGCTCGTCGCCGGAGGTGTGCTGTACAACATCGGGGCTGTCTTCTACGGCCTTTGCTGGCCCAACCCGTGGCCCCGAACATTCGGCTATCACGAGATCTTCCACGCGTTCACGGCGGCTGCAGCGATCTGCCATTTCGTCGCCGTCTGGGTCGTCGTACTGTGACGACCGGTTGCAATACCGCCTGATCTCGGTGTCAAACCCCGCGTGATCCGGCGCAGATCCGCCCAGTCCCCGCAATGACGCGCGGCCCGATCGTCATCGGGCGAGGTCCCATTGGCCGTAGTCGGCTGCGAGTACGTCGTCGACGTCGACGTGTATCCCTGCCACGAGTGGGCCCGGGTTCGACGGCGTGTTGACCACAGCCTGATACAGCACCGCCCCGGCCTCGCGCTCGCCGTGTGACCAGGCACTGGTCTGCCATGCCCACCAGTGCCCTGCAGTGCTGGAGCGCCCGATGACAACGTCGTCGATCGCCCACGCGCAGGCTCGGGCATGTCCGTAGATGCCGGTGCGGCCGACGCCCAGAACCGAGTTGATTCCTCGAAGCCATTCCACGGCAAGGCTTTTCCAGGTGCTGCGATCGATGTCCTCGTCGACGCTGAAAAAGATCGGCGCCGAATCCGGCCCCCTGGCCGCAGCGTGCAGCCGCAGAGCTGTCCGGGCGTCTGCCACGCCACCGTCGTACCCGCTGGTGAAATCCGACGGGTCAGGCCACCCGGGCTTGCCGTACTGGTACACGCTGACGATCTGGAGACCCAGGGCGCGCAGCGCGTCCGCATATTCCCGGGTGACGGGCTTGAAATCGAAGTTTGCGCCCGGCCGCGACTCGGAGACGTAGACGATCGCCCCGGCGTAGCCGGCCGACTTGATCTGATCCGCCGGGACGAGGCGCTCGGTGAAGTCGATCAGCCGAAGACCGGCCGCCGATGCCGCCGGCATTTCGAGGGACGCAGCCAGGGTTCCGAGGCCCAGCAGAACCGGCGCAGAGTACTGGAGCACTTGACGCCTGGAGACGGACCGGTGCACCGCGTGATGATATCGCCGCGTGCTGCTGCCTCGGGCCGTCGCGGCGGAAATTCCCGAGCCGCAGATCGCTTGTCGCGGCCCCGGTGAATTCGCAATTTAGAAACCCCCAAGGCGGGCTCAGCAGACTTCCCATGACCGCCCCGACCAGGAAGCAGACCCCGAGAACCACGAGCAGCCGACATGACAAACCTCCAAACGATGACCCTGCACGGCGACCGCGTCGCATACCACGACGAGGGCGCCGGTGAGGTCATCCTGCTGATCCACGGCGTGGGTGGCAGTTCGCACAGTTGGCGCGAGCTGATCCCGATGCTGTCGACGAAATATCGCGTCATCGCCCCGGATCTGCTCGGCCACGGGCGATCCGACAAGCCCCGCGGCGACTACTCGCTGGGCGCCTTCGCCGTCTGGCTCCGTGATTTCCTCGACGCGCTCGGCATCAGCAAGGTCACGATCGTCGGCCACTCCTTCGGCGGCGGCGTCGCCCTGCAG
>JBAPQQ010000688.1:0-3191 GCA_049280695.1 Mycobacterium sp. | reverse complement strand
GCCCACCATGGCCAGCCCGCCCTCGGGCGAAACGCCGAGCTCCCACAGTGCCAGTTCGTAGACGTCGGTCGCAGGATCGGAGCCGGTGACGTCGTCGGCGGTCACGATCGTCTCGACGAGCCCGTCGCCAACCAGTTGGCGCACCAGCGGCTGCACCCATGCCCGTCGGCCCGTGCTGACCACACCGACCCACACGCCGGCGACGAACAGGCTCATCACCGCGTCGATCAGCCCAAAGCGCGCGGACACATCGCCGTCGAGCACACAGTCGGCGAACAGCGCGTCCTTGGTGTGTTTGAGGTCGGCCGCCATGTCGTCGGCCGCGGCTGAAAAACCCCTCCACCGCAGGTCCGTCGCAATGCGCCGCTGCTCGTCGCGGATCGGCAGCAGCCGCGCGTAGTGGCCGACGTCCCAGTTGACGTCGAGAGCGTGCGCGGCGAAGGCCGCATTGAAAGCCTCCCGCTGGCCGTCGCGCTCGAGGTCGGCCATGGCGTCGAGGTCGAAGATCACTGCGCCGAGGGGCTCCACGTCGACGTCAACGGTCCGGTCCCACCAGAACGTCCGTCGCGCAAGTGTCTGCCCTTGCATATCTCACAGCATTCGGCGGAGCGGGACTTCCGGCATCCCCCGCAAGGGGGATTGGGCAGGCTATTGGCCAACCCCGTTCTATCGTGATCGCATGGCGACGGGTGTCCCACCAGTGCGAATCGTTCTGGTGGACGACCACGAGATGGTGATCGAGGGCCTCAAGGCGATGCTGGCCGCGTTCTCCGACCGAGTGGAGGTCGTCGGCCAGGCGGTGGGCGCAGAGCGGGCGCTTCCCGTGATCGGGGACCTGGACCCCGACATCGTGCTGTGCGACGTGCGCATGCAGGGCTCCAGCGGCCTGGACTTGTGCCAGGCGCTGCGCGAGCGTGACCCGGACCGCAAGGTCGTGATGCTGTCGGTGTACGACGACGAGCAGTACCTGTTCCAGGCGATGCGGGTCGGCGCCTCCGGATACCTGCTCAAGAGCATCAGCAGCGACGAGCTGGTGCGCCAGCTGGAATCGGTCCGGCGCGGCGAAACCGCGATCGATCCCGGGATGGCGGCCCGCGCCGTCGACACCGCCGCGCGCATCCAGCGCGACGAGTTCTGGCCCGGTGCGCGCCAGGGCCTGTCGCAACGCGAAAGCGAGATCCTGTCCCATGTGGTCAATGGGCTGTCGAACCGGGGCATCGCCACCAAGCTCGTGATCGGCGACGAGACCGTCAAGAGCCACTTGCGCTCGATCTACCGCAAGCTCGGCGTGAGCGACCGCACCGGTGCGGTCGCAACCGCGCTGCGGGAAGGCATCTACCAATGACAAAACCACGCGCCGTCCGCGATCTCGTCGACACCGATCGCGAGCTGGCACTGCTGCGCGAGCTCATCCAGGCGGCATCCACCGGCCCGGGGGTGGAGCCGCTGGCGGCCGCGGCCGCGCGGATGATCACCGCCGCGACCGCCACCGACGTGTGCTTCGTCCATGTGCTCGACGACAGCAACCAGTCGCTGACGCTCACCGGTGCGACGCCGCCTTTCGACAGCGAGATCGGCAAGATCCGTATTCCGCTGGGGTCCGGGATTTCGGGGTGGGTGGCCAGCCACCGGGAGCCGGTTGTGATCAGCCACGACAAGGAGTCCGATCCGCGTTACATGCCGTTCCAGTCGCTGCGTGGGCGCGACTTCACGTCGATGGTGTCGGTGCCGATGGAGACCGACCCCGGCGGGCTGGTCGGGGTGCTGAACGTTCACACGGTCGAGCGGCGCGAGTTCACCGACGGCGAAGTGCAGCTGCTGCTGGTGATCGGCCGGCTGATCGCGGGTGCGCTGCACCAGGCCCGGCTGCACCGCCAGCTGGTGGCCCGCGAACGTGCGCACGAGAACTTCGTCGAGCAGGTGATCGAGGCGCAGGAGCTCGAGCGCCGCCGGCTCGCCGGGGACATCCACGACGGCATCAGCCAGCGGCTGATCACGCTGTCCTACTGGCTGGACGCGGCGCAGCGGGCGGTCGGCGACGACCCGGGGGCGGTCGCCGAAGATCTGGGTAAGGCCCGCGAACTGGTCGAGCTGACGTTGCAGGAGGCCCGCGCGGCGATCGGCGGATTGCGGCCACCGGTGCTCGACGACCTGGGCCTGGCCGGCGGGCTGGCGAGCCTTGCCCGGTCCATCCCGCAGCTCGATCTCGACGTGGAACTCGCCGAGAGACGCCTGCCCGACCACATCGAGCTTGCGCTGTACCGCATCGCGCAGGAGTGCCTGCAGAACGTGGTCAAGCACGCCAAAGCCAGCACGGCCAAGCTCACGTTCACGGTCGACGGAACGACCGCCCGGCTTGAAATCGTCGACGACGGAGTCGGTTTCGACACGTTCGAGCATCCGCTCGGCAGCGACGAGATGGGTGGCTACGGCCTGCTGTCCATGGCTGAGCGCGCGGAGATCGTCGGCGGGCGGCTCAACATCCGGTCGCGGCCCGGCGCCGGAACCGCGGTGACCGCGACGATCCCGCTGCCGACGGCCGCGCCCTAACCCGGCGCACTAGAAGTCGCCGGTGTTGCGGCGCAGCGAGTCGATCGACGCGGCCAGCGCCCGCGACTCCGCGGCAGACATACCGATGTCGGCGAACACCTCCTTGTTCAGGGTGACGGTCGCGTCCTCGACGGTCGAGCGGCCGCGGTCGGTGATTTGCACCAGCGTCGTGCGCCCGTCAGTGGGGTGCGGTACACGTTCGACGAGGCCTACGGACTCGAGTCGGCGGATCGCATGCGTGACGCTGGTGACATGCACCTGCAGCAGGTCTGACGCCTTGGCGATCGGCAACGCGCCGGTGCGGCTGAACGCCAGCAGGCGCAGCAGTTCGAACCGCGAGAAGCTCAGATCGTAGGGCCGAAGCGCGTTCTCCACCCGGGCGAGCAGGATCTGATGCGCCCGCATAACCGACGTGACAGCCACCATCCCGTCGGCGACGTCAGCCCACCCGGACCGCTCCCAGTTGGCGCGCGCCACCGCGATCGGGTCGCGCGCGTTCGACGACGGCATGCTGTTCTTCATACCGCATCAGCCGGTAGGCCCCGCAGAATTCAGTGCAACGCCGCCAACACCGCGCGGGTCGAGCGGCGGTCTCCGACGGTGATCCGCACACCACCATCGGCGTAGGCGCGCACCTGCAA
>JBAPQQ010000687.1:0-10434 GCA_049280695.1 Mycobacterium sp. | reverse complement strand
GGCCAAGGAGGTGTCGTCGACCGAGGTCACCCGGGCGTGCCTCGAGCAGATCGTGACGACCGACGAGCGGTATCAGGCGTTTCTGCACGTCGCCGAGAACCGCGCGCTGGCTGCCGCGGCACGGGTGGACGCAGCCGTGGCGGCGGGCGAGGCGCTGCCGTCGCCGTTGGCCGGTGTGCCGGTGGCGCTCAAGGACGTGTTCACCACGACCGACATGCCGACCACCTGCGGGTCGAAGATCCTGGAGGGGTGGCGGGCGCCCTACGACGCCACGGTCACCGTGCGGCTGCGCGCGGCGGGAATCCCGATCCTGGGCAAGACGAACATGGACGAGTTCGCGATGGGCAGCTCGACCGAGAACTCCGCCTACGGCCCGACGTACAACCCGTGGGACGTCTCGCGGGTTCCGGGCGGCTCAGGTGGTGGCAGCGCCGCGGCGCTGGCCGCGTTCCAGGCACCGCTGGCGATCGGCTCGGACACCGGTGGCTCCATCCGCCAGCCGGCGGCCCTGACTGCGACCGTGGGCGTCAAACCCACGTACGGGACCGTGTCGCGCTACGGGCTGGTGGCGTGTGCGTCGTCCCTGGACCAGGGCGGGCCCTGCGCGCGCACCGTGCTCGACACCGCGCTGCTGCACGCGGTGATCGCCGGCCATGATCCCAAGGACTCAACTTCGGTCGAGGCCGCGGTTCCCGACGTCGTCGCGGCCGCCCGGGCCGGAGCCGGCGGCGACCTGTCGGGTATGCGCATCGGCGTGGTCACCCAACTGCGTGGCGAGGGCTACCAGCCGGGCGTCTTGGAGTCGTTCACCATCGCGGTCGAACACCTGACCGCGCTGGGCGCCGAGGTCACCGAGGTGTCCTGCCCGCATTTCGACAATGCACTGGCGGCCTACTACCTCATTCTGCCGTCGGAGGTTTCCTCGAATCTGGCCCGGTTCGACGGGATTCGGTACGGCCTGCGCGTCGGCGACGACGGTGTGCACACCACCGAAGAGGTGATGGCGCTGACCCGCGCTGCAAATTTCGGCCCAGAAGTCAAGCGGCGCATCATGATTGGCACTTATGCGCTGTCCGCCGGGTACTACGACGCCTATTACAATCAGGCGCAGAAGGTGCGCACGCTGATCACGCGGGATCTCGACGAGGCATACCAGAAGGCGGATGTGCTGGTGTCACCGGCGACGCCCACCACCGCGTTCCGGTTGGGAGAGAAGGTCGACGATCCGCTGGCGATGTACCTGTTCGACCTGTGCACGTTGCCGCTGAACCTCGCCGGGCATGCAGGAATGTCGGTGCCTTCGGGGCTCTCGCCCGACGACGGGCTGCCCGTGGGGCTGCAGATCATGGCGCCCGCACTGGCCGACGGTCGGCTGTACCGGGTGGGCGCCGCCTTCGAGGCGGCCCGCGGTCCGCTGCCGTCCGCGATCTGAGCGGCGAGCAGACGCGCAATCGCATTCAGACGGGCCTTCGCGTGCGATTTCGCGTCTGCTCGCGCGTGGATGGGGCAGGTAGCAAGATAGGCACATGCGCATCGGAATCCTCACCGGCGGCGGCGACTGTCCGGGCCTGAACGCAGTGATCCGCGCGGTGGTACGCACGTCCGACTCCCGCTACGGCTCATCGGTGGTCGGCTTCCAGGACGGCTGGCGGGGCCTGTTGGAGGATCGGCGCATCCAACTGCAGAACGATGAGCGCAACGACCGCCTGCTGGCCAAAGGCGGGACGATGCTCGGCACCGCCCGCGTGCACCCCGACAAGCTGCGTGCGGGGCTCGACCAGATCAAGCAGACGCTGGACGACAACGGCATCGACGTGCTGATTCCGATCGGCGGTGAGGGCACGCTGACCGCCGCGCACTGGCTCTCCGAAGAGAACGTCCCCGTCGTCGGGGTGCCCAAGACGATCGACAACGACATCGACTGCACCGACGTCACATTCGGGCATGACACCGCGCTGACCGTCGCCACCGAGGCCATCGACCGGCTGCACTCCACGGCTGAGTCGCATCAGCGGGTGATGCTCGTCGAGGTGATGGGGCGTCATGCCGGCTGGATCGCTTTGAACGCCGGGTTGGCGTCGGGTGCGCACATGACGCTGATCCCCGAGCAGCCGTTCGACGTCGAAGAGGTGTGCCGGCTGGTCAAACGGCGGTTCCAGCGCGGGGCATCGCATTTCATCTGCGTAATCGCCGAGGGTGCAAAGCCTGCGGCCGGTTCGATGAAGCTGGCCGAAGGCGGCGTCGACGAATTCGGTCACGAGAAGTTCACCGGCGTGGCCGCACAAGTCGCGCTCGAGGTCAACAAGCGCATCAACAAGGAAGTCCGGGTGACCGTGCTCGGGCATGTGCAGCGCGGCGGCACACCCACCGCCTACGACCGCGTTCTCGCCACCCGGTTCGGGGTGAACGCTGCCGATGCCGCGCACGCCGGTGAATACGGGGTGATGGTGTCGCTGCGCGGAAACGACATCGGGCGGGTGGCGCTGGCGGATGCGACGCGCCAGCTCAAGCTGGTACCGCAGACCCGCTATGACGACGCGGCGGCGTTCTTCGGCTGAGTGGCTCCGCCACTACGATCGAGCCATGACCCTCGCTCATTCGGCGGAACTGTTCGACTACGACGAGGTTCTCGCCCGCTACGAACCGGTGCTGGGCCTCGAGGTGCACGTCGAACTCTCTACTGCCACCAAGATGTTCTGCGGGTGTCCGACCGCGTTCGGTGCCGAGCCGAACACGCAGGTCTGCCCGGTCTGCCTGGGCATGCCCGGTGCGCTGCCCGTGCTCAACGAGGCGGCGGTGGAGTCGGCGATCCGCATCGGGCTCGCGCTGAACTGCCACATCGTGGACTGGTGCCGGTTCGCCCGGAAGAACTACTTCTACCCGGACATGCCGAAGAACTACCAGATCTCGCAGTACGACGAGCCGATCGCCGTGGACGGGTACCTCGACGTGCCGCTGGATGACGGAACCACGTTCCGCGTCGGGATCGAACGGGCGCACATGGAGGAAGACACCGGCAAGCTCACCCATCTGGGCAGCGAGACCGGCCGCATCGCGGGAGCAACGCAGTCGCTTCTGGACTTCAACCGGGCGGGGGTGCCGCTGATCGAGATCGTCACCAAGCCGATCGTCGGAACGGGTGAGCGAGCTCCCGAGATAGCCCGCGCGTACGTCACCGCTTTGCGGGACCTGTTGCGCGCGTTGGCCGTTTCCGACGTGCGGATGGATCAGGGCTCGATGCGCTGCGATGCGAACGTGTCACTGATGCCGATCGGAGCGACGGAATTCGGCATCCGCACCGAGACGAAGAACGTCAACTCGCTGCGCAGCGTCGAGGTAGCGGTGCGCTACGAGATGCGCCGCCAGGCCGCGATCCTGTTCTCCGGCGGGCGAATTCAGCAGGAGACCCGCCACTTCCACGAGGACGGCTACACCTCACCCGGCCGCAGCAAGGAGTCCGCGGAAGACTACCGCTATTTTCCCGAGCCCGACCTCGAGCCGGTTGCGCCCACCAGCGAGATCGTCGAGCGGCTGCGCGGCACGCTGCCCGAGCTTCCATGGTTGCAGCGCAAGAGAATTCAGCAGGACTGGGGCGTTTCCGACGAGGTGATGCGCGATCTGGTGAACGCCGGCGCGGTCGAGTTGGTCGCCGCGACGGTGGCACACGGCGCCCCCAGCGAGCAGGCCCGCGCATGGTGGGGCAACTTCCTCGTGCAGAAGGCCAACGAAGCCGGCATTCCGCTCGACGCGCTGCCGATCACGCCCGCGCAGATCGCCGAGGTGGTCAAGCTCGTCGACGGCGGCAAGCTGTCGAACAAGCTGGCACGCCAGGTCGTCGAGGGTGTGCTTGCCGGCGAGGGAGAGCCCGAAGAGGTGATGAGGGCGCGCGGGCTGGAGCTGGTGCGCGACGACTCGGCGCTTCAGGCCGCGGTCGACGACGCGCTGGCCGCAAACCCGGACGTGGTCGAGAAGATCCGCGGCGGCAAGGTGGCTGCCGCCGGCGCGATCGTCGGCGCCGTGATGAAGGCCACCAAGGGCCAGGCCGACGCCGCGCGGGTGCGTGAGTTGGTGCTGGCCGCCTGCAGTTAGCGACGCCACGGAGGCGCTGGCCGCGGCCCGACGGTGCCGCGATTCGCCTGGCCCGCGCGGCGCGCCGAGACTTGGCGGCCTCGCACACTGCCTCAACCAGATTGCACCCAGGGCTGTGATCTCGAGTCGACCACGACCCTGGCCGCAATTTCGGCGACCTTGCGCGCCGCGGCCAGAGCGACGGCGGGAGGCCGGCGCAACTCTAGACCAGGTCGTCCTTCGGCCTCGGGAAGCCGCCGCCGTTGCGGAACAGCGGGAACACCACGTCGTCGAGGTTCATCGCGTCCCCGAACGTCTTGTTGGCCGTCGCACCCCAGATGTTGCCGTCGGGCGACACGGCCAACGCCCAGGCGTGCCCGTGCTCGTCCTGGCGCAGAACCTCGGGTTCACCGGTCACCGCGCCGGTCTCGGGCGCCATCCGCACCGCGACGGTCTGCTTGGTGTCGATGAGGTTCACCAGGATGGTGCCGGCCAGCGCTGCGCAGCCCGCCACTCCGGGCTTGTCCGGCCACGTCCACACCGTGGACGTCTTGGAGTCGGCGCTGATCCGCTGCAGCCGGTCGGCCGTGGGGGTGCGGTCGCTGATGTAAAGCGAGCCGTCGACCGGGTCGACGCACAGGCCGCCGGCAGGCCCCATACCCGACATCGCGGTGGTGATCGGCGCCTGGTCCACCGTGGTGGGCTGCTCGATCCGAATCAGCTTGCCCGCAAGCGAATTCGGGTCAGCGGCCAATGCCGGATTGCCGGCATCACCGGTGAGCACGACGAGCGTGGTCGGACTGGTGAAGACCAGCGCGCCGGTATTGCCGGTGGCGCCTTTCGGGATTCCGGTGAGAATGTCCTTGGGGACGTCGCCCTCGGCGATGCGGACGACGCGGTTGTCGGTGGGCGTGCTGATGTAGGCGTACAGCAACCGGTCCTGGTCGTAGGTGGGTGACTTGACGATGTCCATCAGGCCGCCGTCGCCGGACGGGTCTACCGGAATGACGAACTTGACCTTGGGCTCGGCGCTCACCGACACCTCTTTGACCGCACCGGTGGTTCGCTCGGCCACCCAGGCGGACTTGCTGTCCGGCAGCATGATCAGGCCGCTCGTGCTCTCCAGGCAGCCCTGCATGACATTCGGTGCCGGGCACTGCTTCGGAAATGGATTGTCCGGCAGCGGGGGAGGCGGCGGCGGAGTCGACGTGGGTGGCGGAGCCAACTCCGGCTCGGTGGTGAACGGCTGCGACGCGGCGTCGTCGAACCGGGCGCAGCCGGTGGCCAGCAGCACGGCGGCGAACAGCGCCGACAGCACCACTCGCGCCCGCCCGCTCATCTGCATGCCCGCCAGGTTACGGATAGTCGGGCCGGTGCCGCCACGCTGCTTGGCTTCGGACCGGTAAAGGTGCGGTGACGGCACGGCACAAATCCGCGGTTCAGGGGTTACTTGCCCTTACCCTGGCACAATGCACCAGCATGACTCGCGCGCCTGGCAACGGCCCGACGATTCGGCCCCGTCCGCGCGCCCCGCTTCGGCACGCCTGGTCGACCCCGAAGACGACCTGCCGTCCGCGACATACGGCGGCGACTTCGAAACCACCACGATTCCGCACTACAACTCTGCTGACCCCGACCGGTCCGGGCTGAGCCTGCTCGCCGACCCCGAGCCGCTGCCGTACGTCGACCCGGGGATGTCGGGTCGCCATGCCGCGATTCCCGGGGCGGTCGACTACGACGACGAAGTCGACGCGCGGGTCAGCGCGGCCAACCGGCGCGGCACCCAGGACCTCGGGCTTGCACTGCTCCGCGCGTCGGTCGGGGTCATCCTGATCGCGCACGGGCTGGCCAAGGCTTTCGGCCTGTGGGGCGGGCAGGGCCTCGACGGCTTCCGCAACTCGCTCGAGGACATGGGCTACCAGCACGCCGGGCTGCTGACCTACCTGGCTGCCGGCACTCAGATTTCCGCGGGCATGCTGCTGGTGCTGGGCTTGTTCACGCCGCTGGCCGCGGCGGCGGCGCTGGCGTACCTGGTCAACGGTCTGGTGGCCAGCATCGCGGTGCAATACGACGCGGGCTACATCGGGTTCTTTCTGCCGGACGGCAACGAGTATCAGATCCTGCTGATTGTGGCAGTGGCCGCGATCATCCTCGCAGGCCCCGGGCGCTACGGTCTGGACGCCGGGCGCGGCTGGGCCCGGCGGCCGTTCCTCGGTTCTTTCGCCGCCCTGCTTCTCGGCATCGGCGTCGGAGTGGGCGTTTACATCCTGCTGAACGGCGGCAACCCGCTCGCCTAGATCGCGCTCAGCCCGACACAGGTCGGTACGGGTTCGGCACCCGTCCGCCGCTGACCTGCGCCAGCCGTGGCAACGTCGCAAACGTCACCGCGGGCAGGCGTAGCTGTTCACCGGAGGCCAGTTCGGCGCGGGCCCAGGACCCCTTGACGAAGCGCAATCCTTTGATGTCGGTCCAGTCGACGGTGCGACTGCCCATCAGCGTGCGCGCGGTGACGGTCCGGGTGTCGGCCACGGTGCGCAGTCGTACGATCATCGCCGACGCAATCACCGGGAGGACCAGCAGCGGCGCCGTCACCGGCGCTGCGAGCACGGCGGCCAACATGCCCAGCGCGGCGAACCCGGACGCCAGGTGCGCCGTCGGCGACATGCGCAGCACGACAGGCGCCGGCCCGGCCCGCTCGTCGGTGCTCATACAGGCATCATTGCACCAACCCGGAATTTGACGGCTGACCAGTGCAGAAGCTACCGTCGGAGGCTATGCAGGCACGTGAATTGCGCGTAGTAATCGGTCATGCGCGTTGGTCCGCTCAACTGCCCTAGCCGGTCATAGCGAGCAACCACCGACGCGCAACCCTCGCAGCAGCAGACGCTGACGAGGGTTTTTTCTTGCCCGACGACGTCAGATGAAGAGGACACCGTGAGCGCACCGACGACCCGACCGCAGGAACGGTCGGCGCCGGCACCGCCCGCCAACGGCGGAACCGCCGCTGGTCAGCATGCCGGTCATGCCAAGAGAATCGCGCCCCAGCAACTCACCGGCGCCCAGGCCGTCGTGCGGTCGCTGGAGGAGCTGGGCGTCGACACGATCTTCGGAATACCCGGCGGCGCAGTGCTTCCGGTGTACGACCCGCTGTTCGACTCGCACAAGCTGCGTCACGTGCTGGTGCGCCACGAGCAGGGCGCGGGCCACGCCGCCAGCGGGTACGCGCACGCCACCGGCCGCGTGGGCGTCTGCATGGCGACCTCCGGTCCGGGCGCCACCAACCTGGTCACGCCGATCGCCGACGCGCAGATGGACTCGATCCCCGTCGTGGTGATCACCGGCCAGGTCGGGCGGCCGATGATCGGCACCGACGCGTTCCAGGAGGCCGACATCTCCGGCATCACGATGCCGATCACCAAGCACAACTACCTCGTCCGCAACGGCGACGACATCCCGCGGGTGATCGCCGAGGCGTTCCACATCGCTGCCTCCGGGCGCCCCGGCTGCGTGCTCGTCGACATCCCCAAGGACGTGCTGCAAGGTCCGTGCACGTTCAGCTGGCCGCCCGTGATGGAGCTGCCCGGGTACAAGCCGACGAGGAAACCGCATGCCAGGCAGATCCGCCAGGCAGCCGCGCTGATCGCGGCCGCGCGCAAGCCAGTGCTCTACGTCGGCGGCGGTGTGATCCGCGGTGAGGCCAGCGCTCAGTTGCTCGAGCTGGCCGAACTCACGGGAATTCCGGTGGTCACCACGCTGATGGCCCGCGGCGCGTTCCCCGACAGCCACCCCCAGCATCTCGGGATGCCGGGCATGCACGGCACCGTCGCCGCGGTCGCCGGGCTGCAGCGCAGCGACCTGATCATCGGGCTCGGCGCCCGGTTCGACGACCGCGTCACCGGCAAGCTGTCGTCATTCGCGCCGGACGCCAAGGTGATCCACGCCGACATCGACCCCGCCGAGATCGGCAAGAATCGCAACGCCGACGTCCCGATCGTCGGCGACGTCAAGGCCGTCATCACCGAGCTGATGGAGGCGCTGCGCAAGGCGGACCACCCCAAGAACCTCGACGACTGGTGGGCGTACCTGCGTGGTGTGAAGAAGACCTACCCGCTGAGCTACGGCCCGCAGAGCGACGGCAGCCTGAGCCCCGAGTTCGTGATCGAGACGCTCGGCAAGATCGCCGGCCCGGATGCGGTGTACGTCGCGGGTGTCGGCCAGCACCAGATGTGGGCTGCGCAGTTCATCTCCTACGAGAAGCCGCGCACCTGGCTCAACTCCGGCGGCCTGGGCACGATGGGCTACGCGATCCCGGCGGCGATGGGCGCCAAGCTGGCCCGGCCGGACACCGAGGTGTGGGCGATCGACGGCGACGGCTGCTTCCAGATGACCAACCAGGAATTGGCGACCTGCGCGATCGAAGGCGCGCCGATCAAGGTCGCGATCATCAACAACGGCAATCTCGGCATGGTGCGCCAGTGGCAGTCGCTCTTCTACGACCAGCGCTACAGCCAGACCGATCTGGCCACCCACTCCCACCGGATCCCGGATTTCGTGAAGCTGGCCGAGGCGCTGGGCTGTGTCGGATTGCGTTGCGAGCGTGAAGAAGACGTCGTCGACGTGATCAACCAGGCGCGGGCGATCAACGACCGGCCCGTGGTGATCGACTTCATCGTCGGCGCCGACGCGCAGGTGTGGCCGATGGTCGCGGCCGGCACGAGCAACGACGAGATCCAGGCGGCGCGCGGAATCCGGCCGTTGTTCGACACGGAGGAACTGGTCTAGCGATGGCTGTCTCCACGCACACGTTGTCGGTGCTCGTCGAAGACAAGCCCGGCGTCCTGGCCCGTGTCGCGTCGCTGTTCTCGCGGCGCGGCTTCAACATCCAGTCGCTGGCCGTCGGCGCGACAGAGCAGAAAGACATGTCGCGGATGACGATCGTCGTGAACGTGGAAGACGTTCCGCTCGAACAGGTCAGCAAGCAACTCCACAAGCTGGTCAACGTGATCAAGGTGGTGGAGCAGGAGGAAGACCATTCGGTGTCGCGCGAGCTGGCACTGATCAAGGTGCGCGCCGACGCCGGTACCCGCAGCCAGGTGATCGAGGCCGCAAACCTGTTCCGCGCGAGGGTCATCGACGTCGCACCTGATTCGTTGATCGTCGAATGCACCGGCACGCCTGCCAAGTTCGAGGCTCTGCTGCGCGTTCTCGAGCCTTACGGTGTGCGCGAGATCGTGCAGTCCGGCCTGGTGTCGTTGACGCGTGGGCCGCGCAGCATTTCGAATACCAAGTAAAGGACGAGGATTCACACATGGCAGTTGAGATGTTCTACGACGACGACGCAGACCTGTCGATCATCCAGGGCCGGAAGGTCGGCATCATCGGGTACGGCAGTCAGGGCCACGCGCACTCGTTGAGTTTGCGTGACTCAGGGGTGGAGGTGAAGGTCGGGCTGCGTGAGGGTTCGAAGTCGCGGGACAAGGTGACCGAGCAGGGCCTCGAGGTCGATACGCCCGGCGCGGTGGCCGAATGGGCCGACGTGATCATGCTCTTGGCGCCCGACACCGCACAGGCGGACATCTTCGCCAACGAGATCGAGCCGCACCTAGAGGACGGCAACGCGCTCTTCTTCGGCCACGGCCTCAACATCCACTTCGGGCTGATCAAGCCGCCCGGGAACGTGACCGTCGGCATGGTTGCCCCGAAGGGGCCGGGGCATTTGGTGCGCCGCCAGTTCGTCGACGGCAAGGGTGTGCCGTGTCTGGTTGCGGTGGAACAGGATCCGAAGGGTGAAGGCCTTGCGCTGGCGCTGTCGTATGCGAAGGGCATCGGCGGCACCCGTGCCGGCGTCATCAAGACCACGTTCAAGGACGAGACCGAAACCGACCTGTTCGGTGAGCAGGCGGTGTTGTGCGGCGGCACCGAGGAATTGGTGAAGACCGGCTTCGACGTGATGGTCGAGGCGGGCTATGCGCCCGAGCTGGCGTACTTCGAGGTGTTGCACGAGCTGAAGCTGATCGTGGACCTGATGTACGAGGGCGGCATCGCGCGGATGAACTACTCGGTGTCCGATACCGCGGAGTTCGGCGGCTACCTGTCGGGTCCGCGGATCATCGACGCGGCCACCAAGGACCGGATGAAGCAGATCCTCAGCGAGATTCAGGACGGCACGTTCGTCAAGAAGCTCGTCGCGAATGTCGAGGGCGGCAACAAGGAGCTCGAGGAACTGCGCAAGCGCAACGCCGAGCACCCGATCGAGGTCACCGGCCGCAAGCTGCGTGGGCTGATGAGCTGGGTGGACCGCCCGCTGACCGACACGGCGTAGCGGTGTCCGCTGCGATTTCGGCGCGCAAACAGTCGCTGAGCGCC
>JBAPQQ010000686.1:0-5330 GCA_049280695.1 Mycobacterium sp. | reverse complement strand
CGACGTGTGCTCAGCCGAGCCGCGTCGGTTAGCGTCCTGGCAGTACACGATCCGAGTCTTATCGGGATGCAGGTGCAGCCCGACAGATTCCAACCTGGCTGCGATCGCAGCACAGACCTGGTGAGCTTGCCGCTCACTGGTGCAGTGCACAACCGCGTCATCGGCATACCGTTCGAACGGAACCGACGGGAATTCCCGGCGCATCCATGTATCGAACGCGTAATGCAGAAACAGGTTCGCCAACACCGGGGAGACCGCTGACCCTTGAGGGGTGCCGCGGTCTCGCCGTTGCAGGGTGCCATCGGGCTGCTGTAGTGGTGCGGCCAGCCACCGTTTCACATACAGCAATACCCATGGTTGGTCGGTATGTGCGGCCACCGCTTTGATGACCAGATCCCAAGGCACGCTGTCGAAGAACTTCGCTACGTCCAAGTCGATAACCCAGTCGTAGCTCCAACAGCGTTGCCGACAGGTCCCGACCGCATCCAGGGCCGACCGATTCGGCCGGTAGCCATACGAGTCTGGATGAAAGATCGGTTCGACCTGTTCTTCCAGCCGTGCGGCCACCACCGTCTGGGCGATCCTGTCAGCGACCGTGGGCACTCCGAGCACCCTGGTCCCGCCGCCGTGCGGCTTGGGGATCTCTACCGCCTTCACCGGTGGCGGAAAGTAGGATCCCGAGGCCATCCGATTCCAGATCTTGTAAAAGGTTGCCCTTCAGATTGGTCTGGAATGCCTCCAGATCCACACCATCCACCCCTGGTGCACCCTTGTTCGCCTTGACCTTCTCGTAGGCCCTCCAGACCTCCCACTTCGAAAACATCAAACGATTTCACTGATGATTTCAGCGTGCTCATACAGCTCCTCCCCGAGACGATTCCCGGGTTGACCGGACAAACAGCCACAGAGGACCCGGCCCCTTCGCTCCACCCCCATTACGGGGCTTCCTCACTACTACGAGCCGGTCCGCCAGCGCGCCCCGCGACGGTACTCACACCAGGACATAGCCCAGCTACTCCCTCTCGCTCGATGAATTCTGTTATCTCACAGTCGAATTCCCAGCAGTGTCGAGACGCGCCTTCCCACGTTCCCTGCAAGAGCCGCAGACCAGGGTCATGCCGCCTCAATGCCGGACACCACCTGGCCAGAACCGGGACACCCGCCAGGTCTTGCTCCCGTGACTCACCACATGGCCACGGTTTTGATGTCACTCAAACTATGACGACACTTCGACAGCGGTTCGGGTGTCATTTGCCACGGTGATGGGACCACTGGTTAGCCACCAGCTAGGGACCACCTGTTTGGGCTCAGCGAGCATGGTGGTCGGGATTTTTGGCGCTGTCAACTTAGGGTTTTTGACGCCGCCGGTAGGACTGGCCTTCGACGACCAGTTCGTGCGCGGTGGAGGTGAGTCGGTCGATTGCCGACTGGGCCAGTAGCGGGTCGCTCATCATGGCCAGCCACTCATCTGGGCTGCGGTTGGAGGTCAGCACGGTGGCGGCCTGGTGGTGGCGGGCCACGACCAGTTCGTAGAAGTCGGCGGTTTCGGTGGCGTCCATGGGTTGCAGCGCGAAGTCGTCGATCAACAGCAGCCGCACTTGGGCGAGGCGGCGCATCTCGGCTTCGGTGCTGTTGTCGAGCCGGGATGCCTTGAGCCGCTTGAACATCGCATCAGCGCGCAGCATCAGGGTGGGAACCCGGCGGCGCACGGCGATGTGCCCGAGGGCGGTGGCCAGATGCGTTTTGCCGACCCCGACCGGCCCCAGGACACAAGCCCCGTGGGGTGCGTCGAGGAACCGCAGGCTGGTCAGCTCGTTCCATAGGGTGCGGTCGTAGCGCACGCCGGCGCTCTCGTCCCAGGTATCCAGGCGCATGCCGGGATCCAGCCCTGCGGTGCGGGCGCGCCGGGCCGCCGAGGTGGTGTCGCGGCGGGTGGCTTCGTCGGCAAGGACGAGTTCAAGAAACGCTACGTGGGATAGGTGCTGTTGGTTGGCCAGGATGAGCCGCTCGGGCAGGGTGTCGAGCATGGGTGAGAGTTTAAGCTGGCGCAGCACCCGTTTGAGGTCTGGTGAGATTGGGTCTTGAACAATGGTTTTCGTCACCACAGCTGCTCCTGCCGGTTGCCGGGTAGCGCGCCGCCATCAATGACCCTCATCCAGTTCGGCCGCTTGATCTGGTATTCGGCTGCGTCGCGGGCAAACCGCGCCGGCGCCAGGCCGCTAGCCGCCCGCGGCGGCGGTGTCGCGGTGTTCTCGGTGGCTTTCTCCAGCATGGCGGCGATCTTGGCCACCGAGATGACGTCGAGGTCTAGTGCGCGCCCGCACGCGGTATCGGTCGGCCCGGCGCCGTAGCGTTTGACCAAAGACAGCAGCCGATACACCTGGCGCATCTTGGTCCAGGGCAAGTCGTGATCCAGCAGACGCTCGGCGTAGATGCCCACGTTGGTGCCGTGTGCGGCCGCGGTGGCCACCAGCCGGGCCACATCGCGCATCGCGTAGGCGGTCTTCTCGGCGGGCAGATCAGCCGGGTCGGTGGACCGCCCGCCCGCCGGCTGGCGGGGATGGGTCTTGACCAGCTGCCCGCGATAGAACAGCTTCACCAGTTCCTCGTCGGCGCGGGCGGAAAGCTGTTGCCCGAGAAGATGTTCTGGAATGGAATAGAGAGCCCTATCGATCTGCACGTGGTAGTCACGGTGGACTTTGACCTCGACATAGACCGGCACGGCATAGGGTCGGTCGGGCGCGGGCAACAACGCCGGCGCCTCCTGCTCGTTAAACACCGCCGCAGGTTGCGCGCAGGTGGTGCCGTGGATGCGCAGCCCGGCCTTGTGCGCACACCAGGCTTCTGCGCGGGCTTGGGCGTCGGTCAGATCGACGAAATCCTCTCCGGCGAAGAAGCTTCCGCGTACGTATTGCACTGCCCTCTCGACGCGCGGCTTGTCCTGGGGCGACGCGACCCTGGCGGGGTCGGTGACAAAGCCGCGGGCCTGCGCGTAATCCAGCCAACCTACGGTAAACTGCGGATTGACCGTATCTGCCTTGGCCACAATCGGTTTCATGTTATCGGGAATCAGCACTTTAAATACCCCGCCGAAGAACCGCCACGCCGCCTCACACCCGGCGATGATCGCCTCCAGGGTCTGAGAAAACGTCAACCACACGAACATGTGCCGCGAATACACGGCGGTGAAAATCAACGCATGCACCACCCGGCGCCGACCGACCTCCGAGTCGACGATCATCCCCATCCGGGCGAAATCGATCTGACACTCCATCCCGGGTTCGCCGTCGGCCACCGGCACCGTCGCGCCACGGCGCCGGCCCCGATACTCGGTGCGCTGCTGGCAGTAGCGATGCAGGGTGCGCTGCGGCACCAGCACGCCTTCACGGGCCAAAAGATCGACCATCTTGACCACCGACAGGCCATCGTTAACCCAGCCCTCGATACGAGCATGATTGGCGCACAACGTCTCCCACACCGCACCATGGCCCTGCGGGCGATCCGGACGCACCGCCGCCACTACCGCACCGATCAGCTCATCGGTGAGCTGATCGACGCCACCCTCACGATCCAGCCCGGCTGCCACCGCCGCGTCCACATACCGGCGGACCGTCTTGCGATCCACCCCAGCCAGGGCGGCCACCCGCCGATACCCTGCACCCGATAGCCAGCACCGCAGCACCTCAAATACCTCGACCACAGAAACCTCCCGAAACATCCAGCGGACCCTTTCCTCCACATCAATCGACTGAAGCGATCCGACCCAATAACTGAGCGACCACCCGGCACGACACGCCGGGTGGTCCCATTACTGGCTAACGGGTGGTCCCATGACCGTGGCTAAACACTGCTCAAACCGGTCCCATCACCGTGGCGGTCGACATATGGCCACGTCGCTCTTCCAACCGAAACTCGACGTGTACTGGCCAATCGTGATGTAACCGCTGTTGAGCTTGAGCGACACGCAGCCGCCGCTTGCATCGGCATTAGGTAGGTGGCCCCCGCTGCCGCGATATGTGCCCGGCTTGCATACCGCCGCCAACCAATCATCGAACGTGGAAGTGGTGGGCGAAGGGTGCCCTGTCCCGGACGAAGGTCTGCCCACTTTGATTCCCACCGCCGGAAAGGGCGGCTGCGATTACCACTACTGCTAGCACGATCCCACCAACCACAAGTCCCAAGACAAGTGCACGTGGCCCGTCGCCCCGGAATCGCTTTGGTGGCTGGCGTGAGCGGCTCCAAGGCGAGCCGACCCCAGCTGGACGCCTGCCTCGACCATCTCCGCGAGGGTGACGTGCTCACCGTCTGGAAACTCGACAGACTCGGGCGCAACACACAACAGGTCCTCGCTGTCGTCGAGGAACTGACTTCTCGCAAAATCGGATTCCGCAGCCTCACCGAAGGCCTGCACACCGACGGGCCGATGGGCAGGGCGATGCTGACGATCATGGCTGCCTTCGCGCAACTCGAACGCGACACCATGATCGAGCGCACCCGCGCCGGGCTGCTCGCCGCCGCAGCGAACGGGCGCAAGGGCGGACGCCCCCGCAAGGTCGACGACGCCCAGGCCGCCAAAGCCCGCCAGCTCGAAGGGAGAAGGGCATCGCGGCCGCCGGCATCGCCAAAATGTTGGGCGTCTCCCGCGCCACCGTGTACCGCTACCTTTCCGACGGTGTGCCGCTCTCTGCGTGATTCGTGTCCCCCACCGGAGACCATCCAGCGCATCGACGACAACGGACAGCCGCAGGTCGCACTCCCGCCGGATGAAGGCCGACGGGCACACCGGAAGGGACATTGCGAAATATCTCGGGGTGAGCCGGGCGACTGTGTACCGATATCTGGCCAAACGATGAGGCTGCATAGCTTGCGGGCCCCTTGACGGATTAGTTGTTGGCCTACGAATCGCCCATATTTTCCTGGTGTAGGCGTTAATTTTGTGACGACCACCAGCGGCTGTGCTCGACGGGGCTTTCGTCTGTATCTCCGCAGCCTGCGGGTGTCGGATTGCACAATCAGCGCCCTGAAGGGGAACGATGAGGACGGCAGCGTATTCAGGTCGGGTCGGGGGATTGGCCGTAGCCATGGGGGTGGGCGCGGCGGTGGCCGGGTTCGGCGGTACCGCCTGGGCCGACGACACCACTGACGGAACAACCGACTCCGGCAGCGCCCAGACATCTGGGCCGAGTAACCGCACCAGCACCAACGCCACGGTGGGGTCAGTGGGGCAGACCGCCGCCGACCCTCCCGCCACCAACCCCGCCTCGCCGAAGCTGAATCAGCGCGATCTGCATCTGCCCCGGGTGATCGTGCGGAGCAGCGGCGGCCTGACC
>JBAPQQ010000685.1:0-6947 GCA_049280695.1 Mycobacterium sp. | reverse complement strand
CCCACGAGGAGGGCTTCCGGGCTGCGTTGACCACGGTGGTGAACAAGTACGCCAAGGACAAGAAGCTGCTCAAGGAGAAGGACGCCAACCTCACGGGGGACGATATCCGTGAAGGCTTGGCGGCGGTCGTTTCGGTCAAGGTTCTCGAACCGCAATTCGAAGGGCAGACGAAGACCAAGCTGGGAAACACAGACGTCAAGTCGTTCGTGCAGAGGATCTGCAACGAGCAACTTGGACACTGGTTTGAAGCCAATCCCACCGAGGCGAAAACCGTGATCAACAAGGCGGTTTCGTCGGCACAGGCGCGCCTCGCGGCGCGCAAGGCCCGCGAATTGGTACGCCGCAAGAGTGCCACCGACATCGGGGGGCTGCCGGGCAAGCTGGCAGACTGCCGCTCCACCGATCCGCGCAAGTCGGAAGTGTATGTGGTGGAGGGTGATTCGGCCGGCGGCTCGGCGAAGAGCGGACGTGACTCGATGTTCCAGGCGATCCTGCCGCTGCGCGGCAAGATCATCAACGTCGAAAAGGCGCGCATCGACCGGGTGCTGAAGAACACCGAAGTACAGGCGATCATCACCGCGCTGGGTACCGGCATCCACGACGAGTTCGACATCGCCAAGCTGCGCTATCACAAGATCGTGCTGATGGCCGACGCGGACGTCGACGGACAGCACATTTCGACGTTGCTGCTGACGCTGCTGTTCCGGTTCATGCGGCCGCTGATTGAAAACGGCCACGTGTTCCTGGCCCAGCCGCCCTTGTACAAGCTGAAATGGCAGCGCAGCGAACCGGAGTTCGCATACTCCGACCGGGAACGCGACGGATTGCTGGAGGCAGGGCTCAAGGCCGGCAAGAAGATCAACAAAGACGACGGGATCCAGCGGTACAAGGGCCTGGGCGAGATGGACGCCAAGGAACTGTGGGAAACCACGATGGATCCCTCGGTGCGGGTGCTGCGGCAGGTGACTCTCGATGACGCAGCCGCAGCCGACGAGTTGTTCTCGATCCTGATGGGCGAGGACGTGGAGGCCCGTCGTAGCTTCATCACCCGCAACGCAAAAGACGTTCGCTTCCTTGATGTTTGATACCGAAGCTGTGATTATCCGAGGAATTCATGACTGATACCACGCTGCCGCCCGACGACTCCGTCGACCGCGTCCAGCCCGTCGACATCCAGCAGGAGATGCAGCGCAGCTACATCGACTACGCGATGAGCGTGATCGTCGGCCGCGCGCTGCCGGAGGTCCGCGACGGCCTCAAGCCCGTGCACCGGCGCGTGCTGTACGCGATGTTCGACTCCGGGTTCCGCCCCGACCGCAGTCACGCGAAATCTGCACGCTCCGTTGCCGAGACGATGGGCAACTATCATCCGCACGGCGACGCGTCGATCTACGACACGCTGGTGCGGATGGCACAGCCGTGGTCGCTGCGCTATCCCCTGGTCGACGGGCAGGGGAACTTCGGATCGCCTGGCAACGACCCTCCGGCGGCCATGCGGTACACCGAGGCACGCCTCACTCCCCTGGCGATGGAAATGCTGCGCGAAATCGACGAGGAGACGGTCGATTTCATCCCGAACTACGACGGCCGCGTACAGGAGCCGACCGTTCTGCCGAGCCGGTTCCCGAACCTGCTCGCCAACGGGTCGGGCGGCATCGCAGTCGGCATGGCCACCAACATCCCTCCGCACAACCTTCGCGAGCTCGCCGACGCGGTGTTCTGGTGCCTGGAAAACTACGACGCCGACGAAGAGAAGACCCTCAAGGCGGTGATGAAGCGGGTCAAGGGCCCCGACTTCCCTACGGCCGGGTTGATCGTTGGCTCCCAAGGGATCACCGACGCCTACACCACCGGCCGAGGCTCGATCCGCATGCGCGGCGTCGCCGAGATCGAGGAAGACAGCCGCGGGCGCACCTCACTGGTCATCACCGAGTTGCCCTACCAGGTGAACCACGACAACTTCATCACCTCGATCGCCGAGCAGGTCCGCGACGGAAAGCTGGGCGGGATCGCCAACATCGAGGACCAGGGCAGCGACCGAGTGGGAATCCGCATCGTCGTCGAGCTCAAGCGTGACGCGGTCGCCAAAGTGGTGCTGAACAACCTCTACAAGCACACCCAACTGCAAACGAGCTTCGGCGCCAACATGCTCTCGATCGTCGACGGCGTTCCCCGCACGCTGAGACTGGATCAGCTGATCCGGCTCTACGTCGATCACCAACTGGACGTCATCGTCAGGCGCACCCGCTACCGGCTGCGAAAAGCCAACGAGCGCGCTCACATTCTGCGCGGCCTGGTCAAGGCGCTCGATGCGCTCGACGAGGTGATAGCGCTGATCCGCGCCTCACAGACCGTCGATGATGCCCGTCAAGGCCTGATCGAGCTGCTCGACATCGACGAGATCCAGGCGCAGGCCATCCTGGACATGCAGCTGCGCCGGCTGGCCGCCCTCGAACGTCAGCGCATCGTCGACGATCTGGCCAAGATCGAAGCCGAAATCGCCGACCTGGAAGACATTCTCGCCAAGCCCGAGCGTCAGCGCGGTATCGTGCGCGACGAGCTCAAGGAGATCGCCGCCAAATACGGCGACGACCGGCGCACCCTGATCATCGCGGCCGACGGCGAAGTCTCCGACGAGGACCTGATCGCGCGCGAGGACGTCGTCGTCACGATCACCGAAACCGGCTACGCCAAGCGCACGAAGACCGATCTGTACCGCAGCCAGAAACGCGGCGGTAAGGGCGTGCAAGGTGCCGGGCTCAAGGCCGACGACATCGTCAACCATTTCTTCGTCTGCTCCACCCACGACTGGATCCTGTTCTTCACCACCCAGGGCCGGGTGTATCGGGCCAAGGCGTACGACCTTCCGGAGGCATCGCGCATCGCTCGCGGTCAGCACGTGGCGAACCTGCTGGCCTTCCAGCCCGCGGAGCGCATCGCGCAGGTCATCCAGATTCGCAGCTACGAGGACGCGCCGTACCTGGTGCTCGCCACGAAGAAGGGTCTGGTGAAGAAGTCCAAGCTCACCGACTTCGATTCCAACCGCTCCGGCGGCATCGTCGCGATCAACCTTCGGGACGGCGACGAGTTGGTCGGCGCGATGCTGTGCTCCGGCGACGACGATCTGCTGCTGGTTTCGGCGAAGGGCCAGTCGATCCGGTTCACCGCCAGCGACGAGGCGCTGCGACCGATGGGCCGCGCCACCTCCGGCGTGCAGGGGATGCGGTTCAACGAGGACGACGTGCTGCTGTCACTCAACGTGGTGCGGCCGGACACGTACCTGCTGGTCGCGACATCCGGCGGCTACGCAAAGCGCACGGCCATCGACGAGTACCCGGTGCAGGGGCGCGGCGGCAAAGGGGTGCTGACCATTCAGTACGACCGTCGCCGTGGCACTCTGGTGGGAGCGCTGGTGGTCGACGACGACACCGAGTTGTACGCGATCACCTCGGGCGGAGGCGTGATCCGCACCGCCGCCCGGCAGGTCCGCAAAGCCGGACGCCAGACGAAGGGTGTTCGATTGATGAACCTGGGCGAGGGCGACACACTTGTAGCCGTCGCGCGCAACGCCGAAGAAGGTGAAAGCGCGGAAGCCGAGCTGGACTCGACCACGTAAGGAGCCGTAGGTGAGCTCACCGAACGAGCCGGGCAACGGCAACACGTCTGAGGCGGGCGCTTCGCGTTCGCCTGGGGGGGCCCCGGTCTCGACGTCGACCCCGGAATCGGGTACCGGCGACGCGCCGGCATGGCAGCGCGGTGCCGACGCCCGACCCCAGCAGCAGCCGGGAGCCGCGCCGCGGCGGACGGAGACGTCGGGCCCGCACGCAAACTCCGGCATAGAGGAAAGGATCAACCGGTTCATTTCCGGGTCGTCGTCCAGCACGCAGTCCCCCGAACCGGAGGCCACGGCGCCACCTGCACGACCCGAGGTGCCGGCCCGGGGCGAGGCGATTCGCAGCGAGCTGCCGGACCTGTCCGGGCCGAGTCCGCGTCCGGCGCGAGCCAAGCCGCCGGCAGAGCGAGCGAGTGGTGAACCGGGTGCACCGACGCCGCGGTCCACCGGCACGGCGACATCGAGCCGTGTGCAGGTCGGCACCCGCACCAGCGGGCCGGTGCGGGCCAGCATGCAGATCCGCCGAGTCGATCCGTGGAGCGTGCTCAAGGTGTCTCTGGTGTTGTCGGTGGCGGCGTTCTTCGTGTGGATGATCGCCGTCGCGTTCCTGTATCTCGTGCTGGGCGGCATGGGTGTATGGGCCAAGCTCAACAGCAACGTCGGTGATCTGCTGAACAACACCGCCAACAGCGAGTTGGTGTCGAGCGGCACGATCTTCGGCGGCGCGGCGTTGATCGGTCTGATCAATATCGTGCTGTTGACGGCGATGGCTACGGTATGCGCGTTCATCTACAACTTGACCACCGACCTCGTCGGCGGTGTGGAGGTCACGCTCGCCGACCGGGACTAGGCCTAAAATTAGGCCCGCTCGATTAACGGCGACGCCGGCAATTGCGGTAATCTCGTCGGTCGTTCCTACGCATGTGCGGGGCTATAGCTCAGGCGGTTAGAGCGCTTCGCTGATAACGAAGAGGTCGGAGGTTCGAGTCCTCCTAGCCCCACGGAATGAGATGTATCGTGCTGCTCGCCGCGCTGGCGGTGCTCGTGATCGTCGCGCGGTCACGTGCCACTGCCGAGGTTTGGCACACCCTTGGCGACCAGCCTCCGGGGCCTTAGCTCAGTTGGTAGAGCGCTGCCGTTGCAAGGCAGAAGTCAGGGGTTCGAATCTTATCTGGAGGAGAGGGAGAGGAAATAGGGCCTGACCTGTAGGCATGTTGTCACGGTCATGTCCACGACGGGGTCATAGTTCAACGGTAGAACGGGGCCTTTGCAAGGCTCAGATCGGGGTTCGATTCCCCGTGACTCCACAAATTTGGCGAGTTCTTGCGGCCCCAATACCTGGTCTTCCGGGTTGACCGCTTGTCTGGGGTTCGGTAGCGGTGTGTACGACCGTTCCCGATTCCGTGGGACCGTGAGGAGGCGTCCTAATTGTGCCATCTCATGAGATTGGTTACTTCGCAATGCAGCCGTTGATTCGCACCCGCTCATGTGGCATCGCGAGTGCCGTTCCGAGAATCCAGGCGAACAAGAAGAACGGAATTTCTGACGTGGTCGAGAAGCCCTGAAGCGACATGCGGCCCGTCATGGACGATGAACGCGGCGAGAAGCACGGGATGCACTGCGGCGGCGGCGATCGCGAGGTGAGCGGTGTACCGCGGCAGCACCCGGTGGACATAGACCGCGATCGCAAACGAAGCCAACGAGACGGCGGTGGGGATTCCGGACATCGCCTGCGATCCGAAGGTGAAATCGTAGAGCAGGGTTGACGTCTCGGCGCTGTGTTGTCGATAGAGCAGAAGGTCAAATGCAGTGAACCCGCAGAGCACGCCGGAAGGGTCGACCGATCCGGAAGTCGGTCACGTAAGTAGGTCCATACCGCGGCACCGAAAACGAACCACAACAAGACGCCGGCGGTATTGAGCAGCATCATCACGACCAACCGATCGTGGTGGGTCGTGCCCAAGACGCCGCCTTTTGCTCAGGGGATCAATCACTGGCGTTGTGGGGTCGTGACTCCGAATTGTAGCTATCGGCGTGTTTACCGGCAGGCGCAGCGAAGTCGGCGATGAGGCGGCCGAGGACATCGGGTTGGTCGATCATCGAGAACGTCCGCGCCTTCTCGATGACCTCCAGGCGCGCGTCGGGCAGCGCGGCGGCAAGCCTGCGTCCGTCGTCAAGGGGGAAGAAGGCGTCGTCGGCCGACCACGCTATGAGGGCGGGCTTGGAGAACTCCGGCAGGCGGGCCGCGGCGTCGAGCGTGTCCCAACGATCGAGGGACGCGGTGAAGCGCCGCAGATCCTCGGCGATCTTCGCGTCTCGCACAACGGATCTGGTCCACTCGGCCGTCAGGTGGTCAAGGTCGTGATGCGACAGCCCGCCGTAGCCGCGCCGGCGTCCAAACCGGGTCCGCATGACCTGGAGCGCGGCCCGAAACAGCGCCGGGACCTTCGCGGCCTGCACGAATGGGTTGAGAATCGGCGGCGGGAAGTGCTCGAAGGCATCGCAGCTGGTCAGCACCAAAGCTCCGAGACGATCGGGATGTTCGGTGGCCACGATCTGGGCGATTGCGCCGCCGGTGTCATTGCCGACCAACACGACGTCGTCGAGGTCAAGCGCCCGGAGGAATTCATCCACCATCGACGCGACGCCGCGCATCGTCATCGTCGCCCCGGGGCGCATGGCTTCGGAGTGACCGCCGAGGGGCCACGTCGGGGCGATACACAAGAGGTTGTGCTGGGCGAGTCGCTGCGAGAGTGGACGCCACAGCGACGACCCCATGGCGTAGCCGTGAATGAACACGACCGGCCGGGCGCCCTGGTTAGTAGCCGGTCCGACCCGCTCGTAATGGATGGTTCCATTGGCGAGATTTAGGGTGTGCATACCAAACCTTCCATAGATTTACACGCAGAATGCCTGTAAGATACCAACAGACTGAATGGAAATGCAACCCCGGATGACCACCATGCGGCGAACCCAGGCTGAGCGTTCCGCGGCAACCCAAGAGGCGCTGTGCACCGCGGCGCGGGCCCTGTGGGGCGCGCGCGGGTATGCCGACGTCGGGACGCCGGAAATCGCCCAGGCCGCCGGTGTCACTCGTGGGGCGATGTACCACCAGTACACGGACAAGGCGGCGCTGTTTCGCGACGTCGTCGAGGCAGTGGAGTCCGACCTCATGAACCGCCTCGCAGCCGCTGTCGTTGCGGCGGGTCCGGGCACGCCCGCGGCGACCTTGCATGTCGCGGCCGACGCTTGGCTCGATATCGCAGCTGACCGCGAGATACGGCAGCTCATCCTGCTCGATGCGCCGAATGTGCTTGGCTGGGAAGGCTTCCGG
>JBAPQQ010000684.1:0-7188 GCA_049280695.1 Mycobacterium sp. | reverse complement strand
GGTCGTGGCCGCGGTGTCCGAGGGGCTTCCTGCAGGTGTTGCGTCGGCGTCCGCGGCCGGCTTCGGCGTGCGGGACGGGTCCGCGAGCGACGGGATCACATCCCTGATCCGGGGTAACTTCGGCGCGGCCGGCTTGCGAGCGTCCGGCTGGTCCGCCTTCTTGGCCGGCTGCGGAACGGTGAAGGCGTCCAACTTCACGATGGCCGGCTTCTCGGCCGGCTTGGTGGTCTGCGACCTGGTCCCGCTGCCGGTGGGCGCCGTCGCAGTCAGTTGGTCCTCGTCGCCTGGCTTGGTGGTCTGCGTGTCGGCATTGCCGGTAGATGGTGTCGCCGTGAGCGGGTTCTCAACCGCAGTCAGTTGTGCCTCGTCGGCCGGCTTGGTGGTCTGCTGCCCGTTGGCGTCGCCGGTATTGCCGGTAAGCGGCGGCGGGTCCTTCGGCGTGTCCGCCAGCGAGGTGTCGGCGGTGGAGACTTCGTCACGGCTCGACTTCCGCTCGTGTGCCGGCGACTGTGGTGCATCGAGTTCTTGCACCGAGAGCGTCGACATCGAGGGCAACGGCGCGGTGAGAGCCGGGGTGGGTGGACCGCACGGGGGAGTGCCGCATCCCCTGTCGACATCGGGGCCGCCGACACCGTACGGACCCGGAGGTTGGGTACCGAAGGGCCGGTTGAGTGGGTTGTTGGTGATGGTGCTGATGAGGTTGTCCAATCCCGTCGGGATCGCGGCGACGAGGTTGATTAGCGTGGAAATCGGGTTGGGGATGTACAGCCATTTCGCGGTCGTCGGTTGGCCGGGGTTGATCGTCCGGTCATAGCCGGCTTCCACGAGGACTCGGAAGAACGGATCCAGCGTCGCTGCCAACGGGTGCCCGATCAGCGGGATCGCGTCGAACGGCATGAGCAGCGGAAGCACCGGCGTCGGGATCATGTAGTACGTCGTGTCGCCGTACTGGCCCTGCGCCTCGGGTGTGCCGACGCCGTCATAGTTGCCATGCAGGAAGGCGATTCCCATCGCGGCGTTGAGATCAGCGATCAGGTTCAGGGGGTTCGTCGGGAAGTCGGCCCACCCGTCGTACTGGCGGGTGAGATCGACGGTGAGCATCGGGTCGAACGGATCCGAGTTCGTAGGCGTGGCGCCGTTGAACGTCACCCCCACAATCGGGATGTAGAGGCCCTTGAAGCGCTCGAGGATTCCACCGTTGGGCTTGTTCGGGTTGGCAGCCAACACGAAAAAGACTTCTGTGAGCGGCTGAGGGTTGGCGATGAGGTCGCGCTTTTGAAGCGTCGCCACGGCCGCGCTCTGCGAATAGCCGTACACCGCATACACGGAATCGGTCAGTGTCTGCGGAGGCGGCGTGACGGCGTATGGGCCGGGGGTCACGGTGCATGCGACCCCCCTGATGCAGTTGTCGAGGTTCTGGCGACCTTTTTCGATCGACTGGTCGAACGTCATGTCGAACAAGCCCGTGTCGAACCGGAATTGGTTTGGGGCGTATACCGCGAGCAGGGTGCATCCGGGGGAGCCTCCCGCACACAAGCCGCTGGGCGCGATGTAGCCGTTCGCGCCGGTGACGTAGTTCTGGATGAACGCCTGGGTGTCCTGCGGACGGCTGAGCGGATGCCCGGTGCCGCCCATGATGAGCGCGGTGGCGGCAAGCGCGACGGACGTCAACGTCGACGTGACCGCTAACAACAGCGAGGTGATAAGCGCCAGGAGAGCGACCGCTGCCAAACGGAGGACGACGCGCACTTCTACCTCCAAGAGCGAGCGAGGCCAGGTTTTATGGTGCGCGCGGCCAACACCGGCGACCCCCCGCCCGCGCACACCCACAGCCATCATGCACCGCTGGTCGGCCGGTGTCAGCAAAATGAACATTGTCGTGGATGCAACGGCCAGCAAAGCCGCAGAGCCGGGACTACAGCCTTCGCCTGCGTCAGATGCCGACGTGGTCTGCGGCCTGGCGCGTGCGGGTGTAGGTCTCGGCCAGGAACTGCCCGACCGCCACCGCCGCGTGCGCCGCCCTGACGGAACCCAGCATGTCGAACGCGTGCTGGGTGAACGGCAGCTCGGCGTACGCGACCGGCTGGCTACTGATTTCCCGTAGTCGTGCCACGAAGGCACGGGCCTGCTCCACGGGAACCAGCGAGTCGTTGCGGCCGTGCAACACGAAGAACGGTGGCGCGTCGGCATGGACGTGGTGGACGGGTGATGCGTCGATGTACGGCTGCAGATCCGTCGAGTGAGGTCGCTTGACCACCCACCGCTCCAGCAGTTCCGGCATCGACGGGTGCATCGCGTCCTCGACGCGGGTGAAGTCGTAGACGCCGTAGAACGGCACGGCGGCCTGCACGGCGGTGTCCGCGTCTTCGAAGCCCGGCTGGAACTGCGGGTCGTTGGCCGTGAGCGCCGCCAGCGACGAGAGATGGCCGCCGGCCGAACCACCGGTGATCGCAATGAAGTTCGGATCGCCACCGTAATCGGCGATGTGTGCCTTGACCCAGGCGAGCGCCCGCTTGACGTCGGCGATGTGGTCGGGCCAGGTGTTGCGCGGGCTGTGCCGGTAATTGATCGCCACGCAGATCCAGCCCAGCTCCGCGAGGTGGCTCATCAACGGATGTGCTTGTCCCCGTTTGTTTCCCGTCGTCCAGGCACCGCCGGGGATCTGGAACAGCACCGGTGCCTCGGCGCCCGGATCGAGGTCCGGCCTTCGCCAGATGTCCAAGTGGTTGGCCCTGCCGTAGTCGCCGTAGCTGATGTCGGCGTCGTGGGCGTAGTCGCGGTAGATCCGCAGCATCCGCACTACTCCCGGTGACTTGGCCAGACCGTCGCCGGCCGGCTTGCGCCACAGGCCCGTCGAGTCGGTGCGACGACGGCTTCCCAGGCCGCTGTCGAGTGCAGCGTTCAGGGCCACCTTGGACTTGCGGCCGGCGTGGCTGAAGTTCAGCAACCCGACCGCCGACACGGCGGCCACGATCCACGAGATGGCCCGCACGGGCCGCGTCAGTCGACGGCCTGTCAGCACCAGGCCGCCGATCTGGCTCGCCAACGTCTGCAGCGGTAACTCCGTGACCACCAGGCCGAACACCCACGACCACACCGACGGATATCCGTAGCGGGCCAGCGGCCGGTACCCGTTGATCGTGGAAGCGGCAGTTACGGCGGCGACGCTCGACGCGCCGACCTGCCTGACGACGTGGGCCATTCGAGCTCTCGGCACTCGGCCACCCTACGAGGTTGTTCGCACGGGCCTCGTCAACGCCTGGCGCCACCTTGGGGCCGGGTTCGCGGACCGGCGCTGACTCGCAACCGCCGACAGTGGGTGTATTCGATGTGTATGGTAGGTGTATGACGCGGACGAACATCGACCTCGACGACGAGCTCGTCGCTGAGGTCATGCGCCGGTTCGGGGCGGCGACCAAGAAGGAAGCCGTCGATCTGGCGCTGCGCCGCCTGGTCGGGGCGCCGCTGAGCCGGGAGTTCCTGCTCGGGCTGGAAGGAATCGGTTGGGCCGGCGATCTCGACGAGTTGCGCGCCGACCGGCCCACCGCGATTCCGTGATCCTGATCGACACCTCGGCGTGGATCGAATACTTCCGCGCCACCGGGTCCACGGCGGCGGTGCGGGTGCGCGATCTGCTTCGCGACACGCCCGATCAGGTGGCAATGTGCGAGCCGATCGCAATGGAGATTTTGGCCGGCGCGACGGGGGAGCACACGTGGGCCACGCTCGAGCGGCTGGTCAACGGCTTGCCGTCACTGGGTGTCGACAACGCCGTCGACTTTCGCGCCGCCGCCAGCATCTATCGCGCGGCCCGCCGCTCAGGCCAGACGGTTCGCAGCATCATCGACTGTCTGATCGCGGCGATCGCGATCAGACACGGCGCACAGCTCATCCACCGCGACGCCGACTTCGAGGTCATCGCACAGATGGCCAACCTGGCTGCGATATCGCTTCGGTAGGCCGGCTGCACGGGCGCTCCGGCCCGGGCGCCGCGGTCCGGCGCCGATGCCGTTGCGTGAGGGGAGCGGGCAGATTTCCCATGCCGTCAGGCCGGGCACCTTGGCCCGTATGTTGGTGCACGCCGGCCTCAGCGGGGACGTTGCCCTTCTGGGGGGTACGAAGGGACGCGATGCGCTCGGTCGGCTGGTGACGCGGTCGCAGCGGCTACGGCCGGCCGACGCAGTGGCGTTGGTGAAGGAGGGCCGCAGCGCTCTCGGCGAGCAGCTGTGAGCGTCGTTGTCGACGCCAACGTCCTCGTGGCCCTGCTGGTGACCGACGAGCGCCAGCCCGCGGTCCGAACCTGCATCGAGCAGTGGCTCGATCGCGGGGAGCAACTCCACGCCCCCGCCGTGCTGCCGTATGAAATCGCCAACGTGCTGGGCCGATTGGTGTTCGACAACGCGCTCGACCTCGACGGCGTAGCCGACATCTGGACAGACCTCGCTGCCTTCGACCTGCAGTTGCATCCGTTCGACCTCACCCGCGACGGGCCCGACGTCGCGGCGATCACCGCCCGCTTGCGGCGCCGACACGCCACCGACGCCGCCTATGTTCGCCTCGCCCAGCGCCTCAACACATCGCTGTACACGCTGGACGCTGCCCTTGCCCGCAACGCCGCCGATGTCGGGCTACCCGTCACGCTCGTCGCCTGAGGGTCACGGCCCTCGCGGACCGGTCGGTCGGCGGCCCGCAGCTCACTTGTCCAACCGACCCGCTTCGGCGACACACCTAGGGCAGGCTTAAGTGATGACGGCAGCCACCGACCTTGCCGATGCGGTGGCGGCTCTGGGCGCGGTGTTGGGGCGGACGACGTTTCCGCTGCCGGCACCGTCGGCTTGGCCGGCCGAACGTGACCGCCGCGAGCTGACCGGTCAGCTGGCCGACTACCTGATTCCGCGGCTGCGCAGCATCGACGCCCCGTTGCTGGCCGTCGTCGGCGGCTCGACCGGAGCCGGAAAGTCGACACTGATCAACTCGCTGGTCGGTGCCGAAGTGAGCCAGGCGGGCGTGCTGCGGCCCACGACCCGCGGCCCGGTCATCGTCTGCCACCCGGCGGACACGAGGTGGTTCACCGGCGACCGGATCCTGCCGCAATTGCCGCGGTCGTCCGGGCCGGACGGCCTGCGACTGGCGCCGCACCCGGGAATCGGCCCCGGCCTCGCGCTGCTCGACGCCCCGGACATCGACAGCGTGGTGAGTACCAACCGCGAGCTCGCGGCGACCCTGCTGGCGGCTGCCGACCTGTGGATCTTCTTGACGACCGCGGCCAGGTACGCCGACGCCGTCCCGTGGCAGCTGCTGCACACCGCCCGGGACCGGGGCACGGCGATCGCTATCGTGCTGAACCGCTGCCCGCCGGATGCGGTGAAAGACGTCGCCGGACACTTGTCGCAAATGCTGGCGGCGGGCGGACTCAGTGGTGCACCGCTGTTCGTCATCGACGAGCAGGGGCTGCGCGGGGGAAGGTTGCGGGACAAGGCAATTGCGCCTGTCCGCGCGTGGCTGGCCGGCCTGACCGCTGACGCCGAGCAGCGGACCGCGGTGGTGCGTTACACGCTGGACGGGGCACTGCGCAGCCTTCCGCCGCGGACGTACATGCTGGCCGGGGCGGCCGACGAGCAGCTCGCGGTGCGCAGCCAGTTGCAATCCTGCGTGACCTCGGCCTACCGCAGCGCGCTTGCCCGGGTGGACGAGGCGGTCCGCGACGGCGCCCTGCTGCGCGGAGAGGTGCTGGCCCGCTGGCAGGACGTGGTGGGGACGGGAGAATTCCTGCGCCGGCTGGAGAGCCGCGTCGGTCGGATCCGGGATCGGGTGGTGGCCGCCGTGAGCGGGCGGCCCAGCCCGGTCGAAGAACTGGGGTCGGCGTTGGAGACCGGCATCGCGGCCGTCGTTCGGGCTGCCGTGGAGGAGGCTGCGGAGGCGACGTACGGCTGCTGGGCGCGACATCAGGCGGGAGCGCCCCTGCTGACCGACGAGCTGTCCAGCCCCGCCCCCGGGCTGGCGGAGGCCGTCGAGCGCCTGGTCCGCGACTGGCAGGAATTCGTGCTCGAGCTGGTGCGCACCGAGGGCGCGTCGAAGCGGTCGGCGGCGCGGCTGGCGTCCTACGGCGTCAACGGCGCCGGGTTGGTCGTCATGCTCGCGGTGTTCAGCCAGACAGCCGGGCTGACCGGCGGCGAGATCGCGGTGGCCGGGGGCACCACGGTGGCCAGCCAGAAGGTGTTGGAGGCGATCTTCGGCGAGCAGGCGGTTCGTGGATTGGCCCGACGCGCTCGCGAGGACCTGATGGCCCGCGTCGACGCGTTGCTGGTTCGCGACTCCAGCCGGTACGGCGACGTGTTGGGTTGGGCGTCTTCGATGGTTTCCGGGGACGAGCTGCGGGCGGCTGCCGATCGCGTTGCGGCGGTGCTGCGGTGACGCTCAGCGGTCGGCTGGCCGCGCTGGCGTCGGTGGGTGCGCTCGGGGCCGGCCGGTTGCCCGAGGACGTGCTGGCCGATGTGCGTGGGCTGGACGAGCGCGCCGGGACCCGATTGCGATTATCGGGCGAGCACACCGTCGTGGCGCTGGCCGGCGCTACCGGCAGCGGGAAGTCCTCGCTGTTCAACGTGATCGCCGGGGCGCCGCTGGCGACGGTCGGCGTTCGGCGGCCGACGACGTCCGCCACCCAGGCCGCGGTGTTCGGGCCGTCCAACGCATCGGAACTGCTGGACTGGCTCCAGATCCGAAACCGGCAGCAGGGTGATGCGTCGTCCCCGGAACTGTCCGGGTTGCTGTTGCTCGACCTGCCCGACCACGACTCCGTCGAGTTGTCCCACCGGGCCGAGGTGGACCGCCTGGTCCGCCTCGTCGACGCCTTCATCTGGGTGCTGGACCCACAGAAGTATGCCGACGCGGTGCTGCACGACGCCTATCTGCGGCCGCTGGCGCCGCACCGCGAGGTCATGGTGGTAGTCCTCAACCAGTCCGACCGGCTGTCGGCGGCTGAACTGAACTCCTGCGTGGCCGATCTCGACCGGCTGCTCGCCGAAGACGGCCTCGCCGGCGTCCCCGTGCTGGCGACCTCGGCGGTGACCCCCGATGGGGCGGCCCCGTTGCATGAATTTCTGGTCTCGACGGTGGCCGATCACCGCGCGCGCACGGCGCGGGTCAGCGCGGACCTCGACTCGATGGCCGCCCGGCTCGCGCCGCTCG
>JBAPQQ010000683.1:0-7390 GCA_049280695.1 Mycobacterium sp. | reverse complement strand
GTCGCGCCTCGGCGCGGTCGCGGTGCTGATGCCGCCCGACGCCGACCTCTCCGCGGCGGCGCGGCTGGGCGGGGTGCGCGAAATTCTCACCGACCCGACGAACCTGAAGGCGGCACGCCGGCTGTCGCTGCAGGTCCTCGTGCTCGGCGGCGGCGAGACCCGCGACCTGCACCTGCTGCCCAACGACGACGACGTGATCGACATGGAGCAGATCGACCCGGACGCGGTCGAGCTGCCCGGCTGGTACCGCCCGAACCCGGGACTGGCCAAAGACATCGCCTTCGTCGCGTTCAGTCAGGTGGGCGGCGAGCTGGTGGCACGGCAGATCACCAACTACCGGTGGTCGGTGTCCGCGTTCGGCACGGCCTCGACGGCCGCGCTGAGCCGCCGCGACACCGTGTACTGCCTCACCCCTCTGCACCACCCGTCGGGCCTGCTGGTGAGCCTCGGTGGCGCGGTGGTCGGCGGTTCGCGGATCGCGTTGTCACGAGGCCTGCACCCGGACCGGTTCATACAGGAGATGCGCCAGTACGGCGTTTCGGTGGTCACCTACACCTGGGCGATGTTGCTCGAGCTGATGAACGACCCCGCTTTCGACTTGAAGGGCCACCACCCGGTGCGGCTGTTCATCGGCTCCGGCATGCCGACCGGGCTGTGGCAACGCGTCGTCGACCAGTTCGCGCCGGCCCACGTCGTCGAGTTCTTCGCCACCACCGACGGGCAGGCCGTGCTGGCCAACGTGGCGGGCGTCAAAATCGGCAGCGAGGGCAGACCGCTGCCCGGGGCCGCAGACGTCGAGCTCGCCGCCTACGAGCCGGAGGCCGACCGCATCCTCGAAGACGACCGCGGGTTCGTGCGCAGGGCGCAGGCCGACGAGGTCGGTGTGCTGCTGGCCCGTCCGCGAGGGCCGGTCGATCCGCAGGCCGCCGTCAAGCGCGGGGTCTTCGCGCCGGGTGACACCTGGATCTCCACCGAGTACCTGTTCCGCCGCGACAGCGACGGCGACTTCTGGCTGATGGGCACCCGCGCCTCGGCGATCCGCACCGCGCGCGGCGCGGTCTTCGACGCGCCCATCAACGACACGCTGGGCCTGATGCCCGCGGTGGACCTCGCGGTCACGTACGGCGTCGACGCGGGGGAGGGCCAGGTTGCCGTCAGCGCGGTCACGCTGCACGAAGGCGCGGCCTTGTCCGCGGCCGACCTGAGCGAGGCGATGGCCGGCCTGGGCGACGATCGTCCCGACTTCGTGCACGTGGTGCCCGAGTTGACCCTCAGCGCGTCGTATCGGCCGACCGTCGGCGCGCTGCGCGCTGCCGGCATCCCCAAGGCGGGCCGGCACGCCTGGTACCTGGATACGGAGACCAACCGCTACAAGCGGCTGACGGCTCCGGCCCGCGCGGAGTGGCAACAGGCCTCTCGGCAGTAACTTCGACGGCTTCCGCCGCGATGTCTGAATAGAGCTGCGCTGTTAAGCTCACCTGCACGTCTTGACTCGGCTTCCGGAGGGATGGCATGACGCTCGAGCCGAAGAAGAACCTGCGCCGCGGCTTCTTGGCGTCGCTCGCCGCCGCGGGCTTGGCCCTCGGACTCGTGATCGCTGCTCCAGCAGGCACCGCCGGCGCCGACGTCCTCGACGATCTGGCCCGGGAGTTCACCACCGCGGCGGGCAACGGCCAGGTGTCGGGTTTGCTCAACCAGTCGCTCAAGCTGCGTGCCGCGGGAGTCAGGCCCACGGGCGCCGAACTGACCGCCGTCCAGGACGCGCTGAAGTACCGGCCCAACCAGACTCCGATGGTGGCTGCACTCAAGGACATGATCGCCGGCCAGACCCATCGCTTGGAGCAGGCCCAGGCGGCCAAGAAGGGCGACGTGAGCATCGGCATCAACCAGTACGACCCGAGCAGTCCCGGCGGCGTCACCGTCGGACCGGGCGGCATCAACATCGGCGGCGGCGCGTGGACGATCGGTGACGGCCGTTCCCCGGGTCAAGCGGTCGGGCCGCCCCGCTGACCGTGACGGAGCTCGACGAGAAACTGCTGAGCATCCTGGTGTGTCCGGCAGACCGCGGGCCGCTGGTGTACGTGGACGACGTGTTGTACAACCCGCGGTTGCGCCGGGCTTACCGAATTGAGGACGGCATCCCGGTCCTGTTGGTGGATGAGGCCGTGGGTGTATCCGACGACGAGCACGACCGCCTCATGTCGCTGGCCAGCCCGGGAGATCGCCGGTGAGATAACGCTGCAGGTTGGGCGCGATCGTCTCGGCGATCTGCTCGACCGGCAGCGACTTGAACGGGTCGAGCTCGAGGATGTAGCGAGCGATGACGACGCCGACGAGTTGGGAGGCGACGAACTGGATCCGGATCCTGCCCGAGCCGGGTGGATTGTCCACGCGGGGCCCGATCTCCGCCGCGATCACGTCTTGGAGGAACGAACGGATCAGGGTCACGTCCGAACCTGCGAGCAGTGACCGCATCGTCGCGATGAAACCCTGGCCTGCTTCGGAATCCCACAGCGGTAGAAGCAAACTCGGCAACGTGTAGCCGATCTCGTCGACGGGCGTGTCCCGGATCGGGCCGATCACCTCCATGGGGTCGACCGGGACATCGATGGCGGCGGCGAACAGCTGCTGCTTGGTGCCGTAGTAGTGATGCACCAGCGCCGGGTCCACGCCCGCTGCCGCCGCGACCGCCCGGATCGACGTCTTATCGATTCCCTTGCGGGCGAACAGCTCTCGCGCGCTGAGCAATATCCCCTCCCGGGTGCCGGAAGCCCCGGCCGGCCGGCCCGGCCGTCGTCGCTGCGCCCGTGCGGTCATCTCAGGACGTTCGTCGCCGAAGTGTCGCGGCCGCCAGCGCCAGTGCGACGATCGCACAGCCGACGACGACGACGATGTCGCGCACCGCGGTGCCGGTGAGCTCGGCGTGGGTTCCGACCTGCTGCAGGGCTTCCAGCGCGTAGCTGGCCGGCATGACGTCGGAGATCCAGCGCAACCATTCGGGCATCGCCGCCCTGGGCACGATGATCCCGGCCAACAGTAGCTGTGGCACCATCACCAGCGGTATGAACTGCACAGCCTGAAACTCCGTGCGGGCGAACGCACTACACAACAGGCCGAGCCCGACACCCAGTACGGCGTTCACGATCGCGATCACGAACACCCAAACCGGGTCGCCGGCAGTGCTGAAGCCCAGCAGCCAGAAAGCCACTGCGCAGGCCACCGTGGCCTGCGCGGCCGCCGCCACCGAGAATGCGGATCCGTACGCGGCCAGCAGATCAAGTCGGCGCAACGGGGTGGTGAGGATGCGTTCCAATGTCCCCGACGCCCGCTCGCGCTGCATCGTGATCGCGGTGATCACAAACATCACGAACAACGGAAAGAGTCCGAGCAACACCAGGCAGGCGGTGTTGAATCCCGACGGTGCCCCCGGCCGGGTGGGAACGTTCTGGAACATGAAGTACATCAGCGTGATGATGAGCACCGGCACGGCCAGGATCATCGCGATGCTGCGCCGGTCGGCGGCCAGTTGGCGCAGGATCCGGACCGTCGTCGTCACGTAGCCCTGAAGCGTCAGCCGGCTGCGGGCGTGGTGGTGCGCCGGATGATGGACAGAAACGCCTCCTCCAGTGACGTGCATCCTGTCTCCTTCCGTAGTTGCTGGGGCGTGGTGTGGGCCAGCAGATGCCCCCCGCGCATGAGCAGCAGATCCGCGCAGCGGTCGGCTTCGTCCATCACGTGACTCGACACCACCAGCGTGGTGCCGCGCCGCGCCAGCCCTTCGAACTGCCGCCAGAGGTCCGCGCGAAGCACAGGATCGAGGCCGATGGTCGGCTCATCGAGCACGAGGAGGTCGGGGCGGCTGACCAACGCGCACGCCAACGAAACCCGAGCGCGCTGGCCTCCAGACAGGTTGGTGCAGTAAGAGGTTCGCTGGTCTTGCAGGTCCACCGCTTCGATGACTTCATCAACCTCGCGGCCGTCGATACCGAATAGCGCCGCGAAGTAGCGGATGTTGTCGACGACGCGCAGGTCGTTGTAGATGGTCGGGTCCTGCGGCATGTAACCGACCTGGCGGCGCAACCCGGGCGAGCCTGCCGGCTGGCCGAGCACGGTGACCGACCCGGCGGTGACGATTTGAGTGCCGACGATGCAACGCATCAACGTGGTTTTGCCGGAGCCGGACGGGCCGAGCAGGCCGGTGATCGTGCCGCGGGCGATTCGGCCTGACACGTTCTGGATGGCGGGCCTCTTTCCGCGTACCACTTGGAGCTGATCGATGGTGATCGCTGGTTCAACGCCATTCCGCAGTAATTCATCACTTGATGAACTCATCATGGGATGAATAATGCTCCCGGCTTACCGACGCTGTCAATGCGCGGGGCACAATCTGTCCCGTGAGCGCCGACCCTCTCGTCGTCGACCCAGCAACCGCCGCGAGACGGCTGCTCGGTGCACACCTCGTCGCCGACGGGGTCACCGCGACGATCGTCGAGGTCGAGGCCTACGGCGGGCCGCCCGGCGGGCCCTGGCCCGACCCCGCGTCGCAGTCGTTCCGGGGCCCCAATGGACGCAACGGCGTCATGTTCGGTGAAGCCGGTCGGTTGTACACATACCGCAGTCACGGGATTCACGTGTGCGCGAACGTGGTGTGCGGACCGGATGGGACTGCGTCCGCGGTGCTGCTGCGCGCGGCCGTCATCGACGACGGCCTCGACCTCGCGCGGGCGCGCCGGGGGTCAGCCGTGCGAGATCGCGCGCTGGCGCGCGGGCCGGGCAATCTGTGCTCGGCACTGGCGATCACGATGAACCACTACGGCGCGGACCTGTTCGATCCCGCGAGCCCGGTTCGTCTTCATCTCGGTGACGCACTCGCCGCGGCAAAGGGTCCGCGCGTCGGCGTCAGCCAGGCTGCAGACCGCGCGTGGCGGTTCTGGTTGGCCGATCACCCGGCCGTGTCCGCGTACCGACGCAGCCCCCGCGCTCCGGCGCCGGGCACCAGCGACTAGCCCCGGGCTGGAAAGATCGATCCGGTGAGCATCGTCGACGAATTGACCTGGCGGGGGTTGATCGCGCAGTCCACCGACCTCGCCGCGCTCTCGGCTGCGGTGGCTGTGCCGCCGGTCACGGTCTACGCCGGTTTCGATCCCACCGCGCCGAGCCTGCACGCGGGGCATCTGGTTCCGCTGCTGACGATGCGACGGTTTCAGCAGTTCGGTCACCGCCCGATCGTCCTGGCCGGCGGTGCGACCGGGATGATCGGCGATCCACGCGATACCGGCGAGCGGGTGCTCAACACCACCGACACCGTCGCCGAGTGGGCCGCGAGAATCCGGCGCCAGCTGGAACGTTTCGTCGACTTCGACGCGGCGACCGGCGCGATCGTCGAAGACAACCTGTCCTGGACGTCGCAGCTCACGGTGATCGACTTCCTGCGCGACATCGGCAAGCATTTCTCGGTCAACGTGATGCTGGACCGCGACACAATCCGGCGTCGGCTCGAGGGTGAGGGCATCTCCTACACGGAGTTTAGCTACATGCTGCTGCAGGCCAATGACTACGTCGAGCTGTTCCAGCGACACCACTGCACGCTGCAGATCGGTGGCTCGGACCAGTGGGGCAACATCATCGCCGGAGTGCGGCTGGTCCGCCAGAAGCTGGGCGCGAGCGTGCATGCGCTGACCGTGCCGTTGGTGACGGCCACGGACGGCACCAAGTTCGGCAAGTCCACCGGCGGAGGCAATCTCTGGCTGGACCCACAGATGACGACGCCGTATGCGTGGTACCAGTACTTCGTCAATACCGCCGATGCCGACGTGGTCCGATACCTGCGCTGGTTCACGTTCTTGGCGGCCGAGGAGGTCGCAGAGCTGGAGGACGCGACCGCGACGCGACCGCACGAGCGCGCCGCGCAGCGCCGGTTGGCGCGGGAGCTCACGAATCTGGTGCACGGGCACACGGCGACGGCCGCGGCGGAGCATGCCAGCCAAGCGTTGTTCGGTCGGGGTGAGCTGTCTCGGCTGGACGAGCCGACCCTGGCGGCGGCACTTCGTGAGGCTGCAGTCGCCGAGCTCGAGCCGGGCGCGCCGGACGGAATCGTGGATCTGCTGGTGGCCAGCGGGCTGTCGCCGAGCAAGGGCACGGCCAGGCGGACGATCGGCGAAGGCGGCGTTTCGGTCAACAACGCCCGGATCGACGACGAGAACTGGGCGCCGGCGGCCGACGACTTCCTCCACGGGCGATGGCTGGTGCTGCGACGCGGCAAGCGGAATATCGCGGGCATCGAAAAGGTTGAAGTGCGCGCTGACTCGACGGAGCCGAAAACTGCGTCCTAGCAGGGTGTTTGACTCCGAGTTGTCGCTCACGTAACTTGGTGAAGCCGTCGCGACGCGGCCAGTCCGCCGAGCGCGATGGCATCCCAGAGGGAGCGCCATTTCGGTGGCCTCCTCGTCGTCCGCACGACCAGCACGCGGCCTCGAGCCGCGGGGTGGATGCGCGGCGGGACGGGTGTGTTGTTTGAGAACTCAATAGTGTGTTTGGTGGTTTTTGTTTGTTGTTTTTGTTTTTTGTCATGCTTCAGCGTTCCCGTGTTGGGGTGTGGCGTGTTTTTGCCAGTTTGATTCTTCATGGTTTTTGTTTGGAGAGTTTGATCCTGGCTCAGGACGAACGCTGGCGGCGTGCTTAACACATGCAAGTCGAACGGAAAGCCCCTTTCGGGGGGACTCGAGTGGCGAACGGGTGAGTAACACGTGGGTGATCTGCCCTGCACTTTGGGATAAGCCTGGGAAACTGGGTCTAATACCGGATATACCCTGCTGGTCGCATGGCCTGGTGGGGGAAAGCTTTTGCGGTGTGGGATGGGCCCGCGGCCTATCAGCTTGTTGGTGGGGTGATGGCCTACCAAGGCTTCGACGGGTAGCCGGCCTGAGAGGGTGTCCGGCCACACTGGGACTGAGATACGGCCCAGACTCCTACGGGAGGCAGCAGTGGGGAATATTGCACAATGGGCGCAAGCCTGATGCAGCGACGCCGCGTGGGGGATGACGGCCTTCGGGTTGTAAACCTCTTTCAATAGGGACGAAGCGCAAGTGACGGTACCTATAGAAGAAGCACCGGCCAACTACGTGCCAGCAGCCGCGGTAATACGTAGGGTGCGAGCGTTGTCCGGAATTACTGGGCGTAAAGGGCTTGTAGGTGGTTTGTCGCGTTGATCGTGAAATGCCACAGCTTAACTGTGGGCGTGCGGGCGATACGGGCAGACTGGAGTACTGCAGGGGAGACTGGAATTCCTGGTGTAGCGGTGGAATGCGCAGATATCAGGAGGAACACCGGTGGCGAAGGCGGGTCTCTGGGCAGTAACTGACGCTGAGGAGCGAAAGCGTGGGGAGCGAAC
>JBAPQQ010000682.1:0-6167 GCA_049280695.1 Mycobacterium sp. | reverse complement strand
CTGTCCAGCCGCACAGTCGTATTCGCGGTCGACTCGTCCGCGGGACGCAGGCGGTACACCAGCACCCCGTTGCGCAGCGTCAGCCGGTAGTTGGTGTCTATGTCGGAGAACGTGATGTCGATGGCCAGGTCCAGATCCCACGCGCGTGGGCCGTTGACGCTGGTCGCCAGCGTGTCGAACATCTGCTCCGGGGTCAGCTGAGACAGCATCGTCGACGACGCAGTCGACGTTGCCGAGCCGAAATTGCCGTCGCGCAATTCGGTGGCCCCGGAGAGGAAGAAGTTGCGCCAGGTGGCGTTCTCGGCTCCGTAGCCGAGCTGTTCGAGCGTGTCGGCGTAGAGGTCACACACCTTCGGGTGATCCGCGTCGGTGAACGCCGCGTGGTCGAGAAGTGTCGCCGCCCAACGAAAATCGCCCTCGTCGAATGCCTTCTGCGCGTGCTCCACGACGCGGTCGAGGCCACCGATTGCGTCGACGTAGCGCTTCGCCAGTGCCTCGGGCGGGTGCGGCCACAGCCGGGCCGGATTGCCGTCGAACCACCCCATGTAGCGCTGGTAGACCGCCTTGACGTTGTGGCTCACCGAGCCGTAGTAGCCGTGCGTGTGCCACGCCTTCTCCAGGGCCGGCGGCATCTGGAACTGCTCGGCGATCTCGGCGCCGGTGTAGCCCTGGTTCAGCAGCCGCAGAGTCTGGTCGTGCAGATATGCGTAGAGATCCCGCTGGGTGGAAAGGAATTCGACGATGCGCCGGCGCCCCCACGTCGGCCAGTGGTGCGAGGCGAACGCAACCTCCACGTCGTCGGTGAAGCGGTCGATCGCCTCGGTGAGGTAGCCCGACCACACGTGGGGGTCACGGACCAGCGCACCGCGCAGCGTCAACAGGTTGTGCAGGTTGTGCGTGGCGTTCTCCGCCATGCACAGCGCACGGTAGCGCGGGAAATAGAAGTGCATCTCGGCCGGCGCCTCGGTGCCCGGCGCCATCTGGAATTCGATCTCGAGCCCGTCGATGGTGTGCTTATCGCCGGTGGTGGTGATCACGATGGTCGGGTTGATCACGGAAACCTCGCCGGTCGACGTGTTCTGGCCGAGTCCGCAGCCGACCTGACCCTGCGGGCCGCGAGCAAGAAGCGTGCCGTACATATATGTGGCGCGGCGGGTCATCGCGGTGCCGGCATAGACGTTCTCCTGCACTGCGTGCTCGATAAAACCTTCTGGCGCAAGCACACTGACCTTGCCGGAGTCGACGTCTTCCTGGCTGGTGACGCCCAACACGCCGCCGAAGTGGTCGACGTGGCTGTGGGTGTAGATCACCGCGACCACCGGCCGCTCGCCGCCGCGGTGCTCGCGGTAGAACTTCAATGCGGCTGCGGCGACCTCGGTCGAGATGAGCGGGTCGACGACGATGACGCCGTTGTCCGTTTCGACGAAGCTGACGTTGGAAAGATCGAAGCCGCGGACCTGGTAAATGCCCTCGACGACTTGGTACAGCCCTTGCTTGGCGGCGAGTGTCGACTGGCGCCACAAACTCGGATGCACCGACGTCGGCGCGTCGCCGTCGAGGAACGAGTAGGCGTCGTTGTCCCACACCACGCGGCCGTCGGCGGCCTTGATCACGCACGGCGCAAGCGTGGCGATCAGTCCCCGGTCGGTGTCGTCGAAATCGGTGGTGTCATCCAGCGGCAGCGATCCCAGGCACTCTTTGTGCGCACGTTCGATCGTGGGGGTGGGCGGCTTGCTCGTCATGAATCCGACAGTGCCATCACGACTCGCCGTTCACATCGAATTGGGCTGATTCGCAGCGGGTTAGCATTCACGTGTGACGTTCGTGGAGGTCATCGAGACCGTCGGCAAGGTGATCGACGCGACCGGGGTGGCCGTCATCGTCGGCGGAGCGTTGTTCGCGGCGGCGCTGGCGGTGACGCGGCGCTCGGCGCAACCCAGCCGCTACGAGTCGTTTCGCCGCCAGCTCGGCCGGTCGATCCTGCTCGGCCTGGAGTTCCTCGTCGCGGCCGACATCATCCGCACCGTCGCGATCACGCCGACCGCGCAGAGCGTGGCGGTGCTAGGCGGCATCGTGCTGATCCGGACGTTCCTGAGCTTCTCGCTGCAGTTGGAGATGACGGGCGCATGGCCGTGGCAGCCCAAACCCCCGGCCGTGCCGGCGAGAGCCGATTGAGCTGCCCGCCGCGGTTTGTTGTCGGCTACAGCGGGTATCCGTACGCCGGCTCTTCAGCTTGGTCGTGTGTCAGGAGGGCAGCAGATGTTTCCCGAGGTCGCCATGGGCGAAGCGGTGGATGCAGCGGTCAGGCGGACGGCACTGGCCGGCGAGCACGGTTTCCTCTCGGCGCTGAACAACGCCGGCGTCACCTACGCCTCGACCAACGACATCGTCGGGGTTGGTAAAGCGGTCTGTCACGACCTGCGCATGAGCGTGACGCCGCCCGCGGTGCTCGACAAGCTGCGTGAGCGCGGCTTCGATGCGTACGAGTCGCGCATGATCCTGCTCGCGTCGATAGACGTCCTGTACGACGAACGCAATCCAACCGTCATGTCTTGGATGCACGCGAACGGCTACTAGGCCTACAGGCGGTGCAGCAGCACCCCGCTGAGCATCCCGTCGCATACCGTCGCCGTCATGTAGGTGCAGTGCGGTTGCCGCCGCCGGTCGGTGGGCGAGCCCGGATTCAGCAGCCGAAGGCCCGTGGCGGCGGTGCTGTCCCACGGAATGTGGCTGTGACCGAACACCAGAACGTCGGTGCCGGCATAGCGCCGCGCCATCCGCTCGTCGCGGCCCTTGGCACCGCCGGTTTCGTGCACCACGGTGAAGCGCACACCTTCCAGCGTCGCGTTGGCCACTTCGGGCAGCCGGGTTTGCAGATCGGCGCCGTCGTTGTTGCCCAAGCAGGAGATCAGCCTGCTGGCGCGGCCCTCGAGCGCGTCGAGCAACGAGACGTCCACCCAGTCGCCGGCGTGCACCACGACGTCTGCGCGGTCGACCTCGTCCCAGACGCGGCCGGGCAGGTCGCGGGCACGTTTGGGCACGTGGGTGTCGGCGATCAGCAGCAGCCTCACGGCTTTTGGAGCAGTTCGGCCATCTTGGGGATCACCGCCTGCAATGCCTTGAAAGGTCGCAGCATCACCTTGACCTCGACAATCTTCTCGTCGTCGTTCCAGTGGATCATGTCGACACCGTTGACGTGCACGCCGTCGACGTCGACGACGAACTCGAGAACGGCTGAGCGGTCGCCGTACCACTGGTTCACATAGCGGAAGTCGTTGTTGCCGAACAACTTTGCTGCGGCGGTCAGGTAGGCGAGCGTCTGAGCGCGGCCCTCCTGCGCGGTGAATACCGCCGGCGAGTAGAACACGGCGTCGTCGGCGAGCAGGTTCTCCAGCTCGTCGGTTCGCGCGTTGTCGATGATGTCGATCCAGCGCTCGATTACCGGTGGCGTCATTTGATCGACTCGATTCCGAGGTCTCGGTAGGTGACTAATGGGAGATAGGGCACGTTCAGTTCGGCGAACACGTGTGCGGCCAGCTCGCCGCGGTCGACCATCGGGATCACGCCGGTGACGGCGGCACCCGCCTCGACCACCTTGTCGTAGGCCTTGCGGACCGATCCACCGGTGCTGACGACGTCCTCGACGAGCAGCACCCGCGTGCCGGGGTGGTCGCGCAGCCGGAAGCCCTCGACGAACTGCTCGAGGCCGCGCGACTTCGGCTCCTTGCGCACCGAGAACCAGGCCTTACCGGTCACCATGGCGACGCCGACGGCCAGCGCGTCGGCACCCATCGTGAGACCACCGACCGCATCGAACTCGATGTCGTGCTGCGCGGCGAGGTCGACCACCGCCCGGCAGACCACCGCGAGCCTCTCTCCGGTGTCCACGGCGTGCTTACCGTCGATGTAGTGCCGGCTGGTCTGACCGCTGGCGAGCGTGAACGGCTGGTCGCGGTACTCGTGGCCACGCTTGATGACTTCGAATGCGTCTTGCCAAGAGATCGATGTGGTCACGGCGGCAATGCTACGGGCGCCGCCCCACTCATCGCCGAGAACACACTTGATGACGCGATCCGCCCATTTCTGCGCCAACTTCTGAGTTCTCGGCGCGAATACGGCCCGAAAGCGCGCCCGAAGAGATTCGAACTCCCAACCTTCTGATCCGTAGTCAGATGCTCTATCCGTTGAGCTACGGGCGCTCGTTTTCAGTTGTGTCGCGGAGGCGAGAGGATTTGAACCTCCGGTCCGCTTTGAGGCGGACAACTCATTAGCAGTGAGCCCCATTCGGCCGCTCTGGCACGCCTCCTTGAACCCGAAGGCACAGAGTACACAGCCGTCACAGCGCACCGCAAAGCCGCCGACGCGCTCAACTTATGCTGGGCGGGTGACCCCGCGCCTGCGTCCGGAGCTGGCCGACCTGCCGGCCTACACCCCCGGCAAGACGGTGCCGGGCGCGATCAAGATCGCCAGCAACGAGACCGTCTACGGCCCGCTGCCGACCGTGCGCGCGGCGATCGAGAAGGCCACCGACAACGTCAACCGCTATCCCGACAACGGCTACGTCGAGTTGCGCGACCGCCTGGCCAAGCACGTCGACTTCCCGCCCGAGCACATCTCGGTGGGCTGCGGCTCGGTGAGCCTCTGCCAGCAGCTGATCCAGATCACCACTACCGCAGGCGACGAGGTGGTGTACGGCTGGCGCAGCTTCGAGGTCTACCCACTGCAGGTGCGCCTCGCCGGCGCCACCCCCGTCCAGGTTCCGCTGACCGACCACACATACGACCTGGACGCCATGGCGCAGGCGATCACCGACCGGACGAGCCTGGTGTTCGTCTGCAACCCGAACAACCCGACGTCCACCGTCGTCGAGCCCGCCGCGCTGACGCGCTTCGTCGACGCTGTCCCGTCCGACGTGCTCATCGCAATCGACGAGGCCTACGTCGAGTACATCCGCGACGGAATGCTGCCGGACAGCTTGGGCCTGGTGCGTGACCACCCGAATGTCGTTGTGCTGCGCACGTTTTCAAAGGCATACGGGCTGGCCGGGTTGCGGGTGGGCTACGCGATCGCCGACCCGGACGTCACCACCGCGCTGCACAAGGCATATGTGCCGTTCAGCGTCACCAGCGTCTCGCAGGCGGCGGCCGTAGCGTCGCTCGACGCGGCCGACGAACTGCTCGCCCGCACCGACGCCGTTGTCGCCGAACGTGTTCGGGTCGGCGCGGCGCTGCGCGACGCGGGCTATACGCTGCCGTCTTCGCAAGCCAACTTCGTGTGGCTGCCACTGGCCGAGCGCACCGCCGACTTCGTCGCGCGCGCCGCCGACGCACGCCTCATCGTGCGTCCCTACGGCGATGACGGCGTCCGGGTGACCGTCGCCGCACCGCACGAGAACGACGCCTTCTTGGAGTTCGCCCGGCGCTGGATAGGAGATCACCGTGCCCGATGACGTGGCCCGCAAGCAGTTCACCGAACTCAAACAGCGTGCCGGGCAGATACCCGACGCCGAGCTCGACGACTTCTGGTCGTCGCTGGAGCCCGCGTCCATCGAGTTCATGATCGGCGAATGGAAGGGCGGCGAGTTCGACACCGGTCACCGCGCCAACGGGTTCATGAAGCGGCTCAACTGGTTCGGCAAGACCTTCGTCTCCGCCACCGACGCCAAGCCGTTGGTGTGCCTGGACGCCGACGGCAACAAGTTCTCCAACACCGAGGCGATGAACGGGGAGGCCAGCCTGTGGCTGGAGCAGTTCCGCGGCGAGGTCACCGCCAGCATGGTGTACGACGGGAAGCCCGTCCACGACCACTTCAAGAAGATCGACGACAACGCGGTGATGGGCGTCATGAACGGCAAAGGCGCCGTCGTGGACGGTCGCTACCTGTACTTCTACCTCGAGCGCCGCTAGCCCGGCCGCCGGCCGGTGAACGCGATCAGCCGGTCGAACGCGGGTGCGTCGTCAGGCACGTCGACCGGGTCGTCGAAGCCGGCCCGGCTGCGGCCCTGCGGGGTGATGATCTTCTGGGCGAGGCCGAGCACGAATTCGGCCAGCGCCGGCGTCGGGTCCACGCTCTGGCCGGTAGCGCGCGCGTAATCCCATGCGTGGACGAGGAATTCGATCGACAGGATGCCCGCCATCATCTTCGCCGGCACGTCGTTGGAGCCGAAC
>JBAPQQ010000681.1:0-2848 GCA_049280695.1 Mycobacterium sp. | reverse complement strand
CAACTAGTCAGTGTCAAGTTTGGGGCGCTACGATGCGGTGATGAACGCGCGTCCGCAGTACCACCACGGCGACCTTCGGTCGGTGATCCTGGCCGAGACCGCCCGCATGGTGGCGGACCACGGCGCCGACGGGGTTTCCCTGCGACAGCTGGCCCGCAACGCCGGGGTGTCCCATGCTGCGCCGGCTCACCACTTCACCGATCGCCGTGGCTTGTTCACGGCGCTTGCGGCGGAAGGCTTTTGGCTGCTGTGTGAGGCCCTGAGGGCGACCCGCGGCGACTTCGTCGACGCGGCACTGGCCTACGTCCGGTTCGCTATCGACCACCCCGGTCACTATGCGGTCATGTTCAACCGTTCGCTCGTAGAGGCCGCCGACATCGACCTCGTCGCCGCGCAGGCCGCCGCCGGTGCCGAGCTGTCGCAGGGGGTGGCCACCCTCGCCGACCCGCACGCCAAGGCCGATCCCGCAGGCGCCGAACTGGCTGCGTGGTCGCTCGTGCACGGGTTCGCGATGTTGTGGCTGAACCGCGCGGTGCCCGCCGACGTGGCCGCGGCCGATCCAATGCCGACGGTCGAGCGGATCGCCCGGATGCTGTTCGACGGGTAGGCGATTCGCAACTTGTCACCTGGCGTCGGCGTGTACGTCACTGCTCGGACACCTGCGGTCGTCACAATCGGGGTGTGGCTGGACAACTCATCGTCTCGGTCTCCGGCATCCGGAACAGCACCTTGGACGACGTCGCCGATTTCTGCACCGAACTGGACACGCGCGGCGTGCCGCTATCGCTTCTGCTGACGCCCCGCCAGGCCGGCGGCTACCGGTTGTCCGACGACAGCCGCACCGCCCAGTGGCTGCGCTGCCGACGCGAACGTGGCGACGCCGTCGTCTTGAACGGATACGACGCTGCGGCGACCGCCAAACGTCGGCCCGAATTCGCTTCGCTGCCGGCTCATGAGGCCAATCTGCGGTTGATGGCGGCCGACCGCGTACTCGAACACATCGGCCTGCGCACCAGGCTGTTCGCCCCGCCGGGCTGGCTTGCGTCGCCGGGTGCAGCTCAGGCTCTGGTGCGCAACGGGTTTCGGGTGCTCGCTGGTCTGAGTGGAGTCACCGACCTCGTGCGGCAGACCACTACCCGCGCCCGGGTGATCGCCATCGGCGCAGGGTTCTTCACCGAGCCGTGGTGGTGCCGCACCGTGGTGTTGGCTGGCGAGCGAACCGCTCGCCGGGGTGGCGACGTCCGGATCACGGTGTCGGCGCGCCAACTACGCAGTACCGGACCCCGCCTGGCGGTGCTCGACGCCGTCGACCTGGCGTTGATGCACGCGGCAACGCCGGGGGTGTACTGCTGGCAGCCGCCCTCCGCGGGAGCGGACGCGGCCTGAGTCAGAACTCCGTGGCGTTTTCCGACTCGAGCACCCGAAACTCCGCGCTGCCCATTTCCGTGTAGCGCTGGTAGTAGATGCCGTAAGCGTCCGGGTTGACGATGCCCTGGTGAATCGGTACGGCGCTGTTGGGGTTGACCGCCCGCAGGTACTCCACACCTTCTGAGACCTTCATCCACGGTGCGGCCGCGGGCAGCGCGAGCACGTCCACCGGCTCCCGCGGGATGTACAGGGCGTCGCCCGGATGCATCAGCCGCGCCGGGTGCCCGGCATCACCGACGAGATACGAAATGTTGTTGACGAGAGGGATTTCCGGGTGGATGACCGCGTGCACCCCGCCGACGCCGCGCACCCGCAAACCGCCGACCAACATCTCGTCGCCGACATTCACCGCCGCCCACGGCTTGCCGAGCTGTGCGGCGGTCTGCGGGTCGGCGTAAAGCGCCGCACCCGGGTTGCCGTCGACCAGCGCAGGCAGCCGCGACGTGTCCACGTGGTCAGGGTGCTGATGGGTGATGAGAATCGCCGACAGGCCGGTGATGCCCTCGAAGCCGTGGGAGAACACCCCGGGGTCGAACAACACCGTGGTCTCGGCGTCGTCATCGAACGTGGCGAGCAGGCAGGAGTGGCCGAAGTGCGTCAAGTGCATGTCTTCGATTGTGCGCCGCGATGCCACCTCCTCGGTATCCTGGCCGCTTAGGGGGTGGTCGGTGACCCGGATGCTAGCGGCCGTCGGCGTGGCCGCGATGGCGGCCGCCTTCAGCCTTTTCGGGCAGCCGATCGCGCACGCCGAACCGACGACGTGCCCGCCCAGCTGTGACCGCATCCCCGCGACCGCCTGGGTCGACCCCACGGCGATCCCGCTGGCGGCGAAGTACCACTGGCCCGACCTGGCCGGCATCTCCGTCCCCCAGATGAGGCCGCGGTTCTACTTCGAAAAGGTGTGTGCCAGCCCATGGCTGCCCAACGACCCTCGGGCCTATGCGGTTGCGGCCCAGGCCTCCGTCGCCAATCCGCCCGGCCAGTGGCAGTTGCTCGTGCAGGTGCTGCACTGGCGCGGCGAATCGTGGTACGGAGGTCAGCTCGCCGATGAGGTCGTCCGCGCTGCATCGGCTGCGCTGTGGTCGTGCCAGATGACCGCTCCGCAGGCGTCGCCGTCCCTGACCACCGACGAGCCGGGCAGACTGGCCGCGGTGCTCAGCGTGGCCGGCGAAGCGCCGGCCGTCGTGCACCAATATCTCGTCGCGCATCCGCAGAGCGGCTCCGTCGTCGAACTGGCCATGTGGGCGTCATCGCCACCGGCCGAGCCCTGGCCGGTGGTTCTCGACTCCCAGCTGCTGGACGCGCTGGCGGCGCCGCTGTGTGGCGCGTACATCGCGTCGTGCCGGTGAGCCGGCGCAGCGGGTCCCGCCGGTAGAGTTGTCGCTAAAATCCCCGACGATGACGAGGAGCGGCGCGTGAC
>JBAPQQ010000680.1:0-8833 GCA_049280695.1 Mycobacterium sp. | reverse complement strand
CGGTCGTGATGGACGACGGGCGGATCGGCCACGCGGAGCTGCAGCTCGCCGGAGGCGCGCTCTACCTGGCCGACGAATATCCCGAGCTCGGACTCAAAGCACCGGCGCCGCAGCAGGTTTCGGTGAGCCTGATGCTGCATGTCACCGACACCGCCGCCGCGTTGCAGCGGGCACGGAACTTCGGGGCCGTGGTGCAGCGGGACATCTACGAAGGCCACGGCAGCCGCAATGCCACGATCATCGACCCGTTCGGGCACCGCTGGATGCTCAGCGGGCCGATGGTCGAGCGCATCCGGCACGGCGACCTCGGCTATGTCTCGGTCTGGACGCCCGACGCCGATGCGGCCGCGGCGTTCTACGGTCGCGTGCTCGGCTGGACCTACGACCCGTCGACCCATCAGGTCACCAACACCGAGCAACCGGTCGGCATCTTCAGCGTCGACGCACGCCCGACGATGTTCTGCTGCTACGCGGTGGATGACGTCCAGACTGCCGCCCGGGCGATCGTCGACGCCGGCGGCCAGGCCGGCGACACACGCGAGTTCGACTTCGGAACCCTGCTCGATGCCGCCGACCCGGCCGGCGCCGCGTTCGCGGTCTACCGCCCGGCTGATGGTACCCCGCGTCCGCAGCTCAACGGAGCCAGCCCGGGTGAATTGTCTTACGTCACTTATGAAGTGAGTGATTCAACTGCGTTCCGGGAGTTCTACGGGCAGGTCCTGGGGTGGACGTTCGAGCCCGGGCGCATCGACGACGGATGGCAGGTCGCCGGTACCCACCCGATGGCGGGAGTGGCCGGCGACAGCGCCCTGCCGACGACGGTGCCGATGTGGACGGTGGCCGACATCGACGACGCTGTCGCCCGCGTGCGCCAGGCCGGTGGCACCGTGTTGCAGGAACCGAGCCGGCAACCCTACGGGGTGATGGCCGAGTGCCGCGACGACCAGGGCACTCGGTTCTACCTCGGCCAGTTCTGAGCACCGCGAGGGTGCGCCGAAAGCCGGGCGCGCCGGCGTATCGCCGGCAGATGCACACGTTCGCGCCGTTAGGGCAGGACCTCGCTGATCGGAGCGCCGGCGGCGATCTTGGTTCGGGTCTTCATCACCGCGCCCGGCATACCGCCGCCGACGACGCCGGCCACGACGCCGTCGCGCTCGTAGTACGCCAGGAACTTGCGGCCGTCATCACTGATCAGGTGCACGACGTCGCCGGCTTCCGGCTCACCGAGGCACTGGATCTTGACGTCGTACTGGTCGCTCCAGAAATAGGGAACGACAACGGTATTCGCCGGCACTTCGTCGCCGAGCAACGACGGCACCAGAACTCGCGCCTGCTCGGCGACGTTGCTCCAATGTTCGACGCGCGTTTGATGGCCGGTCGCATCCTGCCAGGACGCGACGTCGCCCAGTGCCCATACGTGCGGAGCGCTTGTTCTTCCGACGTTGTCGCACACCACACCGTTGTCGACCTTCACGCCGCTGCCCTCGAGCCAGTCGGTGGCCGGGCGCGATCCGATTCCGACGACCACCAGGTCCACGTCCAACTCGGACCCGTCGCCGAGCACCACTTTCTCGACCCGGTTCGCGCCGCTGACAGACTCGACGCCGATACCCGTGCGCACGTCGACGCCCTCGGCACGGTGCAGCCGCGCCACCAGCGCACCGATCTGTTCGCCCAGCACCGAGGCCAACGGCTCGGCTTGAGGTTCCACCAGCACGACGTCCACGCCGAGGCCACGCAGACTCGCCGTCACCTCGCAACCGATGAATCCCGCACCGATGACCACGGCTCGCCGCGCCGCAGCCGCCTCCCCGCGCAGTGCCATGCTTTCGTCGAACGACCGTAAGACGTGGATGCCAGGCAAGTCCGGGAACGACGGAATACGCCGTGGCACAAGGCCGGTCGCGATCACCGCCTCGTCATACTCAAGCTGTTTCCCGTCGGCCAGCGCCACGGTCCGGTTGGCGGTGTCGAGGCTACGGACGGCCGTTCCGAGCAGCAGCGCGATGTCGTTCTCCTCGTAGAACTCTCGCGGCTTGAGCGCAGTGTCGTCCATCTCGCTGCGCAGAACCTGCTTGGACAGCGGCGGCCGGTCGTACGGCAGGTGCGCCTCGTCACCGACGATCGTGATCGACCCGTCGAACCCGGACCGCCGGAGTTGCTCGGCGGTACGCGCTGCTGCCAGTCCCCCACCCACGATGACTACCCGCTTGCTCATTGTAGTTTTCATACACCATCGGGCCCTTCGGCTTCAGGACCTCGTCCGGTCGATGAGGTTCGACAACACGACGATGCTCTCGCTGCGCTCGATGTCGGCGCTGGAACGGATGCGCTCCAGGGCCTCCTCCAAGTGCTGCATGTCGCGGGCCAGCACGTGCAGGATGGCGTCGGAGGTGCCGGTGACCGTCGCAGCGCTGAGGACCTCGGGAATGTCCACCCACGCCGCACGAAGTCGTTCGGGTGCGATGGTGCCGTGGCAGAACACCTGCACGTAGGCTTCGGTATTCCAGCCCAGCGCGTTGCGGTCCACGACGGTGGTAAAGCCTTTGATCACACCGCGGTCCAGCATCCGGTCCACACGGCGCTTGACTGCCGGGGCCGACAAGTTCACCTTCTCGCCGATCTCGGCGAAGGTGGCCCTGGCGTGCTCGGCCAGCTCCGCCAGGACGCGTTCGTCGATATGATCCAGGCTGTCCACGCGATCGGCCCCTCTCACACAATAAATCCCTAGCCATGGCTAGATTGCGCAATACACTATTGTCGGTAACGCAATATATATCGATTGATTGCGCCACGCGGCGGAAATACCGTAGACGTATGACGGAGTCGGTTTTCACCGCGGGTGATGGCTGTGGTGACGCGCCGGCGCCGCCTCGACCCCGCACACCGTCTCCGCGCCGTTACGCGATGACCCCGCCCGACTTCTTCGGCGTCGAGTACGCCATCAACCCGTGGATGGACGTGACCCAGCCGGTGAACCGGCGAACCGCCGCCAGGCAGTGGGAGTCGCTCTACGAGACCTACCTGAGCCTCGGCCACCTCGTCGACCTGGTCGGCCCGCAGGCCGGTCTGCCCGACATGGTGTACGCCGCCAACGGCGGCTTCATCGCCGGCGACACTGCCGTGCCGGCACGCTTCAAGTTCGCCGAACGCGCCCCGGAAGCCGTCGCTTACTCGGCCTGGATGCGGCAGCAGGGCTACCGCGTCGCACCGACCCGCCATGTCAACGAAGGACAGGGCGATTTTCTGCTCGTGGGTGAAATGGTGTTGGCAGGCTATGGTTTTCGCACCGACCTCCGCGCGCACGCCGAGATCGCCCAGACGCTGCGCATGCCGGTGGTGTCGCTCGAGCTGGTCGATCCGCGGTTCTACCACCTCGACACCGCCCTCGCTGTGCTCGACGACACGACGATCGCGTACTACCCGCCCGCTTTCAGCCAGGCGGCCCAGGGCCAGCTGCGGGCGCTCTTCCCCGCCGCGATCGTCGTCGGCAGCACCGATGCGTACATGCTCGGACTCAACGCGGTCTCCGATGGACTGCATGTCGTGTACCCCGCTGCTGCAACGGGTTTCGCAGCACAGCTGAGGGACGCCGGTTTCGAGCCGGTCGACGTCGAATTGTCCGAGCTGCTCAAGGGCGGTGGCTCGATCAAGTGCTGCACATTGGAGGTGCACCCGTGACCGTTGTCGACACCACCTCGCCGATCGCCGACGAGACACAGGCGATGATCGCCGCCGAGACGCGGCACGCAGCACGCAATTACGCCCCGCTGCCTGTGGTGGCGGCCAGCGCTGAGGGCGCGTGGATCGTCGACGTCGACGGCCGTCGCTATCTCGACTGCCTGGCCGGCTATTCCGCGATGAACTTCGGACACCGCCACCCCGAAATCATCTCGACAGCCCACGCCCAACTCGACCGCGTGACGCTTGTCAGCCGGGCGTTCCACTCCGACCGGCTCGGCCCGTTCTGCAAAGCCCTCGCCGGGCTGTGCGGAAAGGACATGGTACTGCCGATGAACAGCGGCGCCGAAGCCGTCGAAAGCGGCATCAAGGTTGCCCGCAAGTGGGGCACAGACGCCAAGGGCGTGCCCGCTGGCCGCGCGAACATCATCGTGGCGGACAACAACTTTCACGGCCGGACCACCACGATCGTCAGCTTCTCGTCGGATCCGACGGCGCGAGACGGCTTCGGCCCGTTCACGCCCGGGTTCCGGTCGGTTCCGTTCGGGGACACGGCGGCTCTTGCACGAGCGATCGACGACGACACCGTCGCGGTACTGCTGGAACCGATTCAGGGTGAGGCCGGCATCGTCGTGCCGCCCGCCGACTACCTGCCGGCGGTGCGGGCCCTGTGCACCGAGCGCAACGTGCTGATGATTGCCGATGAGATCCAGTCCGGACTGGCGCGAACCGGCTACACCTTCGCGAGCGATCACTGGGGCGTGGTGCCCGACATGTACCTGCTGGGCAAGGCGCTCGGCGGCGGCGTGGTGCCGCTCTCGGCGGTCGTCGCCGACGAGGACGTGCTCGGCGTGCTGCGTCCGGGCGAGCACGGTTCGACGTTCGGCGGCAATCCGCTGGCCACCGCCATCGGATCTACGGTGGTCGGGTTGCTGGTGACCGGCGAATTCCAGCTGCGGGCACAGGATTTGGGCGCCAGGCTGCACCAGCGGTTGCGGAGCTTGATCGGCGGCGGCGTATTGGCCGTGCGCGGCCTGGGCCTCTGGGCTGGAGTCGACGTCGACCCGGCCTGCGGCACGGGCAAAGAGCTGAGTCTGCGCCTCGCCGAACGGGGGGTGCTCGTCAAGGACACCCATGGCTCGACGCTGCGGTTCGCTCCGCCGCTGGTGATCACCGCGCGGGAGATCGATTGGGCGGTTGGTCAGTTCGCCGCCGCCCTCGGGCAACTGCGCTGATGATCGGCTAGTCCTCAGCCGAGCAGACACCAACTCGCACAATCCGGTCCCCGGTAATGCGATTCCGCGTCTGCTCGCCAGAGAAGCTAGTACTTCAGGGCGCCCCTGTCGACCGGGATCTGCACACCCGAGAGCGTCGCGGAGCCGTCGCCGGCCAGCCAGGCCACCACGTCGGCAACCTCTTCGGCTGCCATGAATTCGTTGCGGTGCCGCTTGCCGCCATGGTCGTTTGGGTGCACCGGCATCGGCGAGAAACTGTGCAGGAAGCTCGGATGGTTCTTGAACAACTCCATCATCGCCTCCCGCTCGATCATCGGTGTGTCGATCGAATAGGGGTGGATCGAGTTCACCCGGATCCCGAACTCGCCGGCCTCCAGGGCCAGCGAATTCGTCAGCGCCACAAGGCCATGCTTGGATGCCGCGTAATGGCCGTTGCCCGGAGTGGCCTTCAACCCGGCCGAGGAGCTGACGATGATGATGGAGCCGCCGTTGCCCGCTTCGATCATCGCCGGTACGGCCGCGCGGATGGTGCGCCAGGTGCCCGACAGGTTCACGTCGATCACGGTGTCCCACTGCTCGTCGGAAAGCTCCCACAGCCGGCCCCAGCTCAGCACACCGGCGTTGGCCACCAGAATGTCCAGGCGCGCGAACTGCTCGACACCATCGGCAACCACCTGCCGCAGCGCGGCCCCGTCGCGAATGTCGACGTGACGCGCCAGGATCTTTCGGCCCGCGGCCTCGACGCCGCGGACGGTCTCGTCGAGCTCCTCGGGGGTGGCCAGCGGGTAGGTGATCGCCGGCCCGATGGGCGCGCAGATGTCGACGGCGACGATGTCGGCGCCCTCGTTGGCCAGCCGTATCGCATGCGCACGGCCCTGTCCACGCGCAGCGCCGGTGACGAACGCGACGCGCCCTTCGAGTGATCCAGCCACCCGATTAGGCTAGCAGCGAAACTGAAACGTGTTCTAGCAAGGCTTGACGGCGATGACCGCGATCGCCGCGAGGTTCTGCCGGTGCTTGCGGAAGGTACTGCGCATCCCGCGCACCCGGGTCCGCGCGTCGGCGTCGCGCACCACGTTGGCGACGAACCGCAGTGTGCGTGCCGGGCCTTCGTCGGCGATCAGGCGGCGCGGTTCGAGCAACGCCATCGGTGCGAAAGATGTTGTCCTGACGTCGAATCCGGCGGCCGTCAGCAGGTTCGTCCACTCCGCGGCGGTCAGCGGTCGTGCGTTGACCTTGATCGAGCGCGCGAGCGCCGTGCGGATCTCGGTCTTGACCGAGCCGTCGACGCCGTCCGGCGTGAGCGCCAGCTCGTGGATCGCGTATCGGCCGCCGGGGCGCAGGAGGCGGAACGCCTCGGCCACGATCTCGGCCTTGTGTGCGTCGGTCTGCATCGTCAGCATCGCTTCGCCGATGACGACGTCTGCAGTGGCGTCGGGCATTCCGGTGGCAGACGCGTTGCCGCGGAGGACCTGCCCGTCGACGCCGACAGCCCGCCGGGTCAACTCGACGGCGCCTTCGTCGGACTCGACCCCGATGTAGCTGCGCGGCTGACGAGAGAGGATCGTCCGCGCCGTCTTGCCCAGTCCGGGAGCGAGTTCCACCACGTCGACGCCGGTCAACTCGGCGTCGGTGAGCATCCGCTCGGTCAGTTCCCGGCCGCCAGGGCGCAGCACCCGCTTGCCGAGCCGCGCCAGCAGCCAATGGCCGGGCAGGTGCGCGGTATCACGGCCTGCCATGGGCAACGTGGTATTGCCGGCGTCTCGAACCTTGTCCAGCACTCTGGCCACCCCTCCTCATCGCTGAGATTAGGTTAGCCTAACACAATTGGCGGGGGCTGGCCGGCCGGCCTCAGATCTCCGAGATGATCTGGGATCGCTTGGCTTTGTACTCCTCCTCGGTCACCGCCCCCGTCGCACGCAACGTCTCCAGCTCCTGCAGGCGCTGCGAGATCGACGGCTCGGGAGGAGCGAAGCTCGGCGGAGGAGACGGAGCAGCAGGAGCCGCGACTGGAGCGGGCGCTGGCTGGGAGTGCTGCGCCGCGGCGCGCCGCACCACCGCCTGAATCTGCCGGCGCAGCGCCGGGTTCGACCGCACATCGACCATGCGGTTCAGCGGAATGCCGCTGGCCTTCAGCAGCTGCAGGATCTCCATCAGCGGACCCGCCTGCCCCGGACAGGTCGTAGGTCCTGTTGTCGTCGGCGACGGTGAACTGCGCGGGCACCAGGCCGTTTACCAAAGCGCTTCGCTCCCAGTCGATCTGGTACTCGTTGGTGGCCGGGTCGACCAGCACGACGAGTTTGCGGTTGTTGAAGTTGCCCATCCGCGTCACCGACGCGATGACGCGATCCTGCCTATCGAACGGGTTGGTGCCGGGGCCTTCGATGTGCAGGTCGAGCTTGATCAGCGGCTGATCGTTGATGCGCGTGCCGGTTTCACCCATCCCGGTGAGATGGGCCAGCGCCAGTACCCCGCTCTGCTCGAGGGCTGCCGTCTTCGCGGCGGACCTAACGCCCCAGTTGGCAAGTGCCAGCGCGATCAGTACGTCGGCCGCCGTCAGGAACAGTCCGACCCAGAACATCCAGCCAAGTTGCTCCCGGCCGAACGGAACGAAGAAGTACACGAAGAGGAAGATCGGCCCCACCAGCCCGCCGCACAGCAGGACGATCAACTGGGCTTTGACGTATCGCGCGACCATCGGCATGCTCCTCGCCTCACCGGCCCCCGTCGGGTGTCAGATTAACGCCGAACATGGGGATTCGCTGCGATTGCGCGCTTGCCGGGGCCACGGGTTCGCTGCACGGCCTGCCGAGATCGACATGAGCGTCGTGGATTTCGGCAATTCACGACCCTCATGTCGATCTCGATGGCGAAGTACCCATCGAGAACACAAGCGGCGCTCACCCTTTCGGAGTGAGCGCCGCCGTGCGCGTCGAATCTACTTGTTGATCTTGGTGACCCGGCCGGCGCCGACGGTGCGGCCGCCCTCGCGGATCGCAAACCGCAGACCCTCGTCCATCGCGACGGGCTGGATCAGCTTCACCGAGATGACGGTGTTGTCACCGGGCATCACCATCTCCGTACCCTCCGGCAGCGTCACCACACCGGTCACGTCGGTGGTGCGGAAGTAGAACTGCGGACGGTAGTTGTTGAAGAACGGCGTGTGCCGACCGCCCTCGTCCTTGGACAGGATGTAGACCTGACCCTCGAACTCGGTGTGCGGCGTCGTGGTACCGGGCTTGATCACAACCTGCCCGCGCTCGACGTCCTCGCGCTTGATACCGCGCAGCAGCAGACCGACGTTGTCGCCGGCCTGGCCCTGGTCGAGCAGCTTGCGGAACATCTCCACACCGGTGACGGTCGTCTTCATGCTGGTCGGCTTGATGCCGACGATCTCGACTTCCTCGTTCACGTTGACCACGCCACGCTCGACGCGACCAGTGACCACGGTGCCGCGGCCGGTGATCGTGAACACGTCCTCGACGGGCATCAGGAACGGCTTGTCGGTCTCGCGTACCGGGTCCGGGATCGACTCGTCGACGGCAGCCATCAACTCCACGATCGACTCGACCCACTTCTCGTCGCCCTCGAGCGCCTTGAGCGCCGAAACCCGGATGACCGGGGCCTCCTCGTCGAACTCCTGGTTGGCCAGCAGCTCGCGGACCTCCAGCTCGACGAGCTCGAGCAGCTCCTCGTCGTCGACGGCGTCGGCCTTGTTCAGCGCCACCAGGATGTAGGGCACGCCCACCTGGCGGGCGAGCAGCACGTGCTCGCGGGTCTGCGGCATCGGGCCGTCGGTGGCGGCGACCACCAGGATCGCGCCGTCCATCTGGGCGGCGCCGGTGATCATGTTCTTGATGTAGTCGGCGTGGCCCGGGGCGTCGACGTGCGCGTAGTGACGCTTCTCGGTCTGGTAC
>JBAPQQ010000679.1:0-2506 GCA_049280695.1 Mycobacterium sp. | reverse complement strand
GCCGGGTGCGTGACCCGGCGCGGATCGCGGTGCCCGTTGCTAGCCACTGGGCGCACTCGCGAGGAAGGTGTGCACGATGCCGCGTTGCCAGCCCGGCATTGTCTCGCTGTGCACCCCGACGAAGCCCGCGTCGGCCAGCCTGCGGCGGAACCGGTCGGCGCCGTCGAACGCCAGCACGCTGCGCCACAGGTGCCGGTAAAGCGTGGTGTCGCGGGTGTGCAACCACCCCGATGGGATGATGATGCCCCAACACACGGCGTTCCAGGTCGACACCGCGCGTCGCGAGTCGCGCACCGAGTACTCGTGTGCGGCCAGCGTTGCGCCGGGGTGCAGGAGCGTGAGGAAGCGCTTCAACTGCGCATCCGGATCAGCCAGGTTACGAACGAGATAAGCCGCGAGGATACTGTCGAACGGTCCGTCGACGCCGAGCGCCGCAAGCTCCTCGATGCGGCCGTGGACGAACCGGACCGACGCCGGCCACTTCTTGGCCGCCGCCTGGCGCAACATCCCCTCGGAGGCGTCGACCGCGACGATCTCGGCATCCGGGGCGGCCTGCAACAGGGCGGCGGTGGATGCGCCGGTGCCGCAGCCGGCGTCGAGCAACCGCATGCCACGGCCACGGTTGGGAATTCGCAAGCGCTGGGCCGATATTCGTAAATGGTGGTGGTAGCCGGGGTTGGCGCCCACCATGCGGTCGTAGGTGCTTGCGCCGACGTCGAACGCGTCCGGTACCGCACGCCGCGGCAGCCCGGTGTCACCGAGGCTCACGTTGGCGCTCCCACAACAACAGCACGGCCGTCACCAGCGCGAAGCCGAACAGGAAGTCCTCGACGGGAATGTCGAACGGGAATCGGATTCCGCTGGTGTGGTTTTCGTCGTAGATCACGATCGGCGCGCTGAGCTTGGTCAGCCAGCCGTCGACGAGGACCTGGAAGGCGACCACGATCACCATCGACAGCCAGTAGGCCCGTTTCCGGAACAGCCCGGTGTGCCACACCGTCAACTCGAGCACGACGACCACGACTGCGGCGAGAATCGCCGGCAGCGTATATCCCAGGCCGGTCATGCGCTTTTCAACCGGCCCAGCATGGCCGTCACCGCGTTGAAGGTGAGCAGTCCGCACAACGGAATCACGATGAAGAACAGTAGTTCCTCCAGCGGGATGCCGAACCCCAGATGGATCCCGGTGATGTAGCGGGGGTTGTACGTCCACACGCCGCCGGCGATCGCCAGGGCGTCCCAGACGACGAACACCACCGCGACGGGTAACACCGCGCGCAGCGTCCGCACCGGCTGGCGGTACACGCCCTCGCCCAACAGCTCCAGCGGCGCGGTGATCAGCAGGCAGGCGCCAAGCACGATCAGGTACTGCCACCGATCCATGTCTACGCGGCACTCCCGCGACGGGTCCGCCAGGCGTCGATCAGCGCGCCGCCGGCGACGCGGAGGCGACGCGCGGTCCCGACCCGGGCGCGCTGGCTGAACACGGCGAAGTCGATGGCCTCGATGCGGTCGAGGATCTCCGAGTACAGCGTCAGCGCGGTGGCCACGCACGGTCGTGACGCCGGCGCCAGCATCTGCACGCCGTCGGCTGCGAACCGGTAGACGCCGCGGGTGATGCGGTGCTGCTCGGCCAGCGCGTTGCGCACCCGCGGATCCGTCCGGCGGTGTTCGTGGCACCAGGTCAAAAGGTCACGGTCGACGTCGAACGCGGCGAGCTCGTCAGCGGGCAGATACACCCGCTGCCGGGTCAGGTCCTCGTCGACATCACGCAGAAAGTTGGTGAGCTGGAAGGCATTTCCCAGCGCCGCGGCGTACGGTGCCGCCTCCTCGGCAGGCCCGACCGTGCCCAGCACCGGCAGCAGCTGCAGACCTATCACCTCGGCCGAGCCGTGCATGTAGCGGCTCAGCGCCTCGCGGTTGGGATAGTCGGTGACGGTCAGGTCCATGCGCATCGATGCGAGGAAGTCGCCGAACAGTTCAGGGGCGATGCCGTACAACTCTGCGGTATGCCGCACGGCGGCGAGCACGAGGTCGGTCTCCGCATCGGCGCTGCGCCCACCCTCGAAGAACAGCTCCGAAAGGCTCTGCAGCCGTTTGGTTTTCGCGGTCACGTCGAGCGGGGAGTCGAGGTCGTCGAGAATGTCGTCAGCCAGCCGGGCGAAGCCGTACAGCGCGTGCACCGCCGGCCGCTGCGCCGGCGCCAGCAGCCGGGTCGCCAGGAAGAACGTGCGGCCGTGGCGGGCGTTGAGTTCACGGCAGCACAGGTACGCCTCTCGCAGCCGCGGCTGCGAAACACCCGCGGCGTCGAGTTCGGAACGGATCATGCCGGCCCGCCTTTCGCAGCGACGACTCGACGTGCCGGACTCGGCTGGCCCGTGATGCGGTCGGCCGCCAGACGCCCGGACAGCAACGCCGTGGGGACCCCGACGCCCGGCACCGTCGATGATCCCGCGAGCACCGCGTTCGCGACACCCCGCACCGTGTTGGCGGGCCGGAACGGGCC
>JBAPQQ010000678.1:0-10060 GCA_049280695.1 Mycobacterium sp. | reverse complement strand
GCCCCGAGCGCAGCGAACGTGTGGTGCCAGGCCGAACCCAACACCGCACCCGCGAAGGCGCCGGCGATCAGTCGGGCCGAGAACTGTGGTGTGGTCTTGCGGCTCGGCGTCATGGGCAACTGGTCGGTGACGAACTCGATCACCGCGAGGACGCTGAGAACGGTGACGGTGATCGGATGTGCGATCCAGGACGACCACTTGTCGTCCACCGGAATCCAGTCGAGAAACGCCGCCCAGCTGACGACGGCCGGGGCCGTCAGTGTTCGTAGACCGGCGACGAAACCGATCAGTACGGCAAGTCCAAGAAGCGCTACCGTCATCACCGGGACGCTAGCACCGCGAATGCTCAGAAGCGACAGAAGCGGATATCTGACGCCAGAATCGCTTTCGCGCCAACGCCCGCGAGCCGGTCCATGATCGTGTTGACGTCTTTGCGCGGCACCAACGCCCGCACCGCGACCCAGTCGGGGTCGGCCAGCGGCGCGATCGTCGGCGACTCCAGCCCCGGCGTGATCGCCGTCGCGCGGTCGAGGACGTCGCGGGGGCAGTCGTAGTCGAGCATCAGGTACTGCTGACCGAACACCACACCCTGCACCCTGGCCGCCAGCTGGTCGCGGGCGCCGTTCGTCGACTCGTCCGGGGTCTCCCGTTCGACCAGCACTGCTTCCGAATCACACAGCGGCGCACCGAAAGCCGCCAGGCCGTGGCTGCGCAGCGTCCGGCCCGATCCGACGACGTCGGCGACGGCGTCGGCCACGCCCAGTTGCACGGAGATCTCGACGGCACCGTCCAGCCGGATGACGGTCGCGTCAATGCCCTTGTCGGCAAGGTCTTTTCGCACCAGATTGGGGTAGGCGGTGGCGATGCGCTTGCCCGCGAGATCCCGTTCCGTCCAGTCGCGGCCTTCGGGTGCGGCGTAACGGAAGCTCGACGAACCGAACCCCAGCGCGAGTCGCTCGCGCACCGGCGCCTGTGATTCGCGGGCGAGGTCGCGTCCGGTGATGCCGAGGTCGAGGTCGCCGGACCCGACATAGATCGCGATGTCCTTGGGCCGCAGGAAGAAGAACTCGACATTGTTGGCGGGGTCGATGACCGTCAGGTCTTTCGGGTCGCTGCGACGGCGGTACCCCGCTTCGGCCAGGATCTCGCTGGCCGGCTCACTCAGTGCGCCCTTGTTGGGCACCGCTACTCGTAGCATCTACAGCTTCCGGTACACGTCGTCGAGGCTGATGTCGCGCGCGATCATCAGCACTTGCGTCCAATACAGGAGTTGGCTGATCTCGGCAGCCAACTCGTCGCCGCTCTGATGTTCGGCGGCCAGCCACACTTCGCCGGCTTCCTCGAGGATCTTCTTGCCCAGCCCGTGTACGCCGCCGTCGAGCGCGGCGACGGTACCGCTGCCGGCGGGCCGGGTGCGCGCCTTGTCGCTCAGTTCGGCGAACAGCGCGTCGAAGCTCTTCACGGGTCGCGATTGTTCCATGACAGCTGCCAGCGGGTCACACGGGTTTCGGATCAGGAGCCGGCGGACTCAGGTCGCCGCGTGCGATTCGTGGCGCCGGGCTTCCTGGCGCATGTCTTCCAGCGTCTTGCCCTTGGTCTCTTCGACCCACCGCCACACGAACAACAGCGACAGGAGCGCGCACAGCGCGTAGAACGCGTACGCAAGTCCCAGCGTGTCGCGCAGCGCCGGGAACGTCACGGTGATCAGCCAGTTGGCCGACCACTGCCCGGCAGCGGCCAGGCCCAGCGCGGCGGCGCGGATGCGGTTCGGGAACATCTCCCCCAGCAGCACCCACACCACCGGACCCCACGACATGCCGAACGCGACCACGAACAGGTTCGCGGCCACCAACGCGATCGGACCCGTCACGTCGCCCAGTTGCGGCTGCCCGCCGACCTGCGTCGCCGTGCCGAAGATCACCGCCATCGTGCCCAGCGTCACCGCCATGCCGGTCGAGCCGATCAGCAGCAACGGCTTGCGTCCGACCTTGTCGATCAACGCGATTGCGATCAGCGTGGTCAAGATGTTGGTCACCGAGGTGATCACGGTGATCACGAACGACGACTCCTCGCCGAAGCCGACCGCCTGCCACAGCACATTGGAGTAGTAGAAGATCACGTTGATCCCGACGAACTGCTGGAAGATCGACAGCCCCAGGCCGACCCAGACGATGCCGTAGATCCCGCCCGTGGGCTTGCGCAGATCTGCCCAGGAGGGCGGCTTCTCGGCGCGCAAAGTTTCCTGGATCCGGTTGATGGTGATCTCCAGGTTCTTCGCCCCCAACAACCTGCTCAGCACCCTGCGAGCCTCTGGAATGCGGTGTGTGGCAACAAGATAGCGGGGTGATTCCGGAATCGTGAACGCCAGCGTGCCGTAGACGACCGCGGGCAAGGCCATCACGACGAACATCCACCGCCAGGCCTCCATGTTGAGCCAGAGCTCCCGGTCGGCTCCGCCGGCGATCTTGGCAAGCACCCAGTCGATCGACAGCGATAAGAAGATGCCGGACACGATCGCCAGCTGCTGGAGCGAGCCGAGCCTACCGCGGATGCCCGGCGGCGACGTTTCGGCGATGTAGGCGGGCGCGATCACCGACGCAACCCCGACGCCGATTCCGCCGACGACTCTGAACACCACCACCAACCAGACGCTGGTGGCCAACCCGGTGCCGATCGCGCTGACGAAGAACAGCGCGGCCGCAAGTTTCATCACCGCAATGCGGCCGATCCGGTCGGCGATGCGACCTGCCGTCACCGCACCCAGCGCCGCGCCGAGTAGCGCGGAGGCGACCGCGAACCCCAGGGTCGCATTGTCGATGCCGAAGTTCTTCTGGATCGAGTCGACGGCACCGTTGATCACCGCGCTGTCGTAGCCGAACAGTAGCCCGCCGAGGGCCGCCACCGATGCGATCCGGACGGCACTGCGGCCAGAAGCGAAGTCCTCGTCTTCGTCGAAAATCTCCGGTGAATCCCCGACCGGACCGTGACCAGCCATGAGGCACCTCTCTCGATGTGACGCGGTGTGGCCATTCAAGCATCAGCGACCAGGCAAAGGGGTATATCCGAACGAAGCGGCCGCAAAACCGAAAGGATGACGAGATGAGATCGCTCGCTTGCTGTGGCGCTCTGATCGGCGCGACTCTCTGCATGACGTCGGGGGTGGGAACGGCTGTTGCCGCGCCCGGCGAATGGGCCGCCATCGCCTACGATCCCGACGGCCGCACCGGCTGGCCCAACCCGGGCTTCGCCGTGTGGGTGAACCACGCCGCCAGTCAGGGCGACGCGATGGCGGCAACCGTCGGCCAGTGCGTCTCCGGGCCTGGCATGGGCGGCAGTTCTGCGCCCTGCGAGCTCGTGGCACTCGTGCAGGACGGCTGCGTGGCACTGGTTTCGCTGGCCGGGGTGGCGAATCCGGCCGCCGCTGTCGCGAAGACGGCTCAGGGGGCGGTCGACGCCGCTGCGGCGGGGCACCAGGTCACCGAGGTCGTCTACAACGAGTGCACCTACTGAGCTCCGCTCAGGCGGTGCGTTGGCCGAACTGGCTGTCCAACTGCGCGTAGATCGCCCTCAGCCCGTCGGCGTCGAGTCCGGCCAGTGACGCCACGTGCCGGCGGCGCGGGCTGCGCGGGACGTCAACGTCGTTGGGAACCACCAGCACCGGGCACCCCGCACTCTCCGCCGACGCTGTCCCGGTCACCGAGTCCTCGATGGCCAGGCAGAGTTCGGGCGCCTCCCCCAGCAGTTCGGCCGCCAGCTCGTAGGGATCGGGTGCCGGTTTGCCCTTTGCCACCTCGTCGCCGCATACTACAGCCGAAAAGTACTGCCGCCCAATGCTGTTCAGTGCCCGCTCGGTGAGCGAGCGCCGCGTGTTGGTGACCAGCGCCATCGGCACTCCGTCCGCGGCCAGCGCGTCGAGCAACTCCCGCGCGCCGTCGCACCACTGCAGGCCCTGCTCGAACAGCTCGCCGGTGTAGTCGTGCAACCAGTCGGCGGTGGCCGCCAGCTCCGCCGGGTCGGGTTCGAGGCCGAGGTCGTCGAACACGATGCGCATCACGTTCTCCGCCGAGCCGCCCACGGTCGCAGCCCGCACCTCGGATGTCAGTGCGCCGCCGAAACGGTCGTAGAGCGCGTGCATGGCGACGTCCCAGAGCTTTTCGGAGTCCACCAGGGTGCCGTCCATGTCCCACAGCACCGCCCGCATGCCATCAGACATTGAAGTACTTGGCCTCCGGGTGGTGCAGCACGAACGCGTCGGTGGACTGCTCCGGGTGCAGCTGCAACTCCTCGGACAAAGTGACGCCGATGCGCTCGGGCTCCAGCAGCGCCACCGTCTTGGCGCGGTCCTCCAGGTTCGGGCAGGCCCCGTATCCGAACGAGAACCGTGCGCCCCGGTAGCCCAGCTTGAAGTAGTCCTCCACCGCGTCGGGATCCTCGGCTGCCATCGCGTGGTCGGTGAACTTCAACTCTTCGCGCACTCGGCGATGCCAGTATTCGGCCAGCGCCTCGGTGAGCTGCACGCCGATGCCGTGCACTTCCAGGTAGTCGCGGTAGGAGTTCGACGCGAACAACTCGTTGGCGAAGTCGGCGATCGGCTTCCCCATCGTCACGAGCTGGACCGGCAACACGTCCACCTGGCCGGTCTGCTCGGACCGCTGCCGTGACCGGATGAAGTCGGCGATGCACAGGAACCGGCCGCGTTGCTGACGCGGGAAGGTGAACCGGAAGCGTTCGGGCGCTTGTGGATTCGGCTCATCGAGCACGATCACGTCGTCGCCCTCGGACACCGCCGGGAAGTACCCGTACACCACGGCGGCGTGCGCCAGGATGCCGTCGGTGGACAGCCGGTCCAGCCAGTAGCGCAGCCGGGGCCGGCCCGCCGATTCGACGAGGTCCTCATACGACGGTCCCTCGCCGCCCCGGGCGCCGCGCAATCCCCACTGCCCCAGGAACAATGCCCGCTCGTCGAGCAGCCCGGTGTACTCGGCCACCGCGATACCCTTGACGATCCTGGTCCCCCAGAACGGCGGCACCGGAACCTCGACGTCCTCGGCCACATCCGAACGTGCCGGCACCTCTACCGGCGTTTCCTTGGCCTTGCGTTCGGCGGCAATGCGTTTCGACCGCTGATGGCGCGCCTTGCGCTCGGCTTCCTTCTCGCGCGCCGCCGCGGCCTCCGGGGTGTCGGTGTCGGCAGCCACCCCGCGCTTGGCGTTCATGATCTGGTCCATCAGCCGCAGGCCCTCGAACGCGTCCCGCGCGTAATGCACCTCGCCCTGGTAGACCTCGGCCAGGTCGTTCTCCACGTAGCTGCGCGTCAACGCCGCACCGCCCAGCAGAACCGGGAACTTCCCGGCCACCCCGCGGTGGTTCATCTCCTCGAGGTTCTCCTTCATCACCACCGTGGACTTGACCAGCAGCCCGGACATGCCGACCACGTCGGCGCTCTTGTCCTGCGCGGTCTCCAGAATGGTGTTGATCGGCTGCTTGATGCCGATGTTCACCACCTCGTAGCCGTTGTTGCTCAAGATGATGTCGACGAGGTTCTTGCCGATGTCGTGGACGTCGCCCTTGACGGTGGCCAGCACGATGCGGCCCTTGCCGGCGTCGTCCTCCGAGCGCTCCATGTGCGGCTCGAGATGGGCCACCGCGGTCTTCATCACCTCGGCGGACTGCAGCACGAACGGCAGCTGCATCTGGCCCGAACCGAACAGCTCGCCGACGGTTTTCATGCCGGCCAGCAGATCGTCGTTGATGATCTCGAGCGGGGCCTTCAGCGTCATCGCCTCGTCGAGATCTGCTTCCAGGCCGTTGCGTTCGCCGTCGACGATGCGCCGGGAAAGGCGCTCCAGCAGCGGCAGCGCTGCGAGTTCGGCGGCCCGCGACTCCTTCGACGACGACGCCGACACGCCCTCGAACACCGCCATGAGTTCCTGCAGCGGGTCGTAGCCCTCGCGACGACGGTCGTACACCAGGTCCAAGGCGACGTTGCGCTGGTCTTCGGGAATCCGGTTCATCGGCACGATCTTCGAAGCGTGCACGATCGCCGAATCGAGCCCGGCCTCCTGGCACTCGTGCAGGAACACCGAGTTGAGCACCTGCCGCGCCGCGGGGTTCAGACCAAACGAGATGTTGGAAAGCCCCAGTGTGGTCTGCACATTCGGGTGGCGCTGCTTGAGCTGCCGGATCGCCTCGATGGTCTCGATGCCGTCGCGGCGGGATTCCTCCTGGCCGGTGCAGATGGTGAACGTCAAGGTGTCGATCAAGATGGAGGATTCGTCGACTCCCCAGTTCGTGGTGATGTCGTCGATCAGCCGCTCGGCGATGGCCACCTTCGTGTCGGCGGTGCGGGCCTGGCCCTCCTCGTCGATGGTCAGCGCGACCACCGCCGCGCCGTGCTCGGCGACCAGTTCCATGGTCTTGGCAAACCGCGACTCGGGTCCGTCACCGTCCTCGTAGTTGACCGAGTTCACCGCGCAGCGTCCGCCGAGATGCTCCAAACCGGCTCGCAGCACCGGGGTTTCGGTGGAGTCGAGCATGATCGGCAACGTCGACGCGGTGGCCAGCCGGCTGGACAGCGCGACCATGTCCGCCGCCCCGTCGCGGCCGACGTAGTCGACGCACAGGTCCAGCAGGTGTGCGCCGTCGCGGGTCTGCTCCTTGGCGATGTCCAGGCAGCGCTCGTAGTCCTCGGCGATCATCGCCTCACGAAACGCCTTGGAGCCGTTGGCATTCGTGCGTTCGCCGATCATCAGCACCGACGCGTCCTGCGCGAACGGTGTCGCGGCGTACAGCGACGACACCGCCGGCTCGTAGGTGGCGTGACGTTCGGCCCGCGTGACATCGCCGACCGCCTCGGCCACCCGGCGGATGTGTTCGGGCGTGGTTCCGCAGCAGCCGCCGACCAGCGACAGCCCGAACTCGGTGACGAAGCCGGACAGCGCCTCGGCCAGTTCATCCGGTGTCAACGGGTATTCCGCGCCGTTGACACCCAGCACCGGCAGACCGGCGTTGGGCATCACCGACACCGGAATGCGCGCATGGCGGGACAGGTGACGCAGATGCTCGCTCATCTCGGCCGGGCCGGTGGCGCAGTTCAGCCCGATCATGTCGACACCGAGCGGCTCGACCGCGGTCAGCGCCGCGCCGATCTCGCTGCCGAGCAGCATCGTCCCGGTGGTCTCGACGGTTACGTGTGCGAACACCGGGATGTGCCGGCCCGCCTGCGCCATCGCACGGCGCGAGCCCAGCACCGCGGCCTTGAGCTGCAGCAGGTCCTGGCACGTCTCGATCAGGATCGCGTCGGCGCCGCCGTCCAGCATCCCCAGCGCAGCCTGCGTGTACGCGTCGCGGATCACCGCGTACTCGGTGTGGCCTAGTGTCGGCAGCTTGGTTCCGGGACCCATGGATCCGAGTACGTAGCGCTTCCGGTCGGAACTGCTCACCTCGTCGGCGACGCGCCGCGCGATCGCGGTGCCCTTCTCCGAAAGCTCGCGGATCCGGTCGGCGATGTCGTAGTCGCCGAGGTTGGACAGGTTGCAGCCGAACGTGTTGGTCTCCACCGCGTCGGCGCCGGCCTCGAAGTAGGCCCGGTGGATGTGCTCGAGCACGTCGGGTCGGGTGTCGTTGAGGATCTCGTTGCAGCCCTCGAGGTTGTTGAAGTCGTCGAGGGTCAGATCCGCGGCCTGCAGCATCGTGCCCATCGCGCCGTCACCCACCACGACCCGGTCAGACAGGGTCGCCAGCAGGTCGGTGTCATAGTCCCGACGAGACGTAGCGGTCACTCTGCCAGGGTAGTAGGTCTAGCAAATCAGGTATCGGCAAGCCGCTCGTGGTGTCAAAACAGGCTCTACGCTGAAGTGGTGACGCCGTTCGACGCAAAGGGTTTCGAGCTGGGTTTCGAGCTGCCCGAACTGCACGATGCCGTCGTGGTCGCCGCGTTCGAGGGCTGGAACGACGCCGGCGACGCCGCAAGCGACGCCATCGAGCACCTCGACGCGATCTGGGAAGCCGAGCCGATCGTCGAGATCGACGACGAGGCGTACTTCGACTACCAAGTGAATCGGCCGGTGATCCGGCAGGTGGACGGGGTCACGCGCGAGGTGGTGTGGCCGTCGATGCGGATCTCGCACTGCCGTCCGCCGGGCAGCGAACGCGACGTGGTGCTGATGCACGGTGTCGAGCCGAACATGCGCTGGCGCACGTTCTGCGCCGAGCTGCTGGCGATCGCCGACAAGCTCAACGTCGCGACCGTCGTCATCCTGGGCGCGCTGCTGGCCGACACCCCGCACACCCGCCCGGTGCCGGTGTCGGGCGCGGCATATTCGCCGGAGTCGGCGCGGTTCTTCGGGCTCGAGGAAACCCGCTACGAGGGCCCGACCGGCATCGCCGGCGTGTTCCAGGACGCCTGCGTGAACGCCGGGATTCCGGCGGTGACGTTCTGGGCGGCGGTACCGCACTACGTGTCGCAGCCGCCGAACCCGAAGGCGACGGTCGCGCTGCTGCGGCGTGTCGAGGACGTGCTCGACATCGAGGTGCCCCTGGCCGACCTTCCTGCCCAGGCCGAGGAGTGGGAGACCGCGGTCACCGAGATGACCTCCGACGACGAGGAGATCGCCGAGTACGTGGCGCAGCTCGAAGAGCGCGGCGACGCCCAAGTCGACATGACCGAGGCGCTGTCCAAGGTCGACGGCGACGCGCTGGCGGCCGAGTTCGAGCGCTACCTGCGCCGCCGCGGCCGCTAAGAGGGCCTCTCCAGCGCCTGGGTGCGCGCGCTCAGTGAACGGCCGAGTGCCGCCACCTCCGCGTCCATCTTCGGTACCTGGCCGGCCGCTTGCTTTGCCAACTGCGACTCGACGACGGGGGTGGAGAACAACGGTTTGAGCCAGCGGAAGAGGCCAACCCAGCCGGGGACGTTGACGTGCGACTTGCGTGCTTCGATGCCCTTGACGAACGCGGCCGCGCACTTTTCGACCGATGTCGTCTTGCTCAGCGGTCCAGGCAGGGAGTCGATCATTTCGCGGGCGGTCGCCAGCTCGGCCTTGCTTTCGCGGACCAACGGCGTGTCTATCCAGAGCATGTGCGCGGAGCCCACGGTGACGCCCAGATGAGCGACCTCCAGCCGCAGCGCATTGGCGAAGTGTTCTACCGCGGCTTTCGACGTGTCGTACGGCACCATCCCGGGCGTCGCGACGTAGGCGGCGCCGGACGACACGATCAGCACGTGGCCCTTGCGGTCGACGACCGACGGCAACGCCGCCCGCACGGTGTGGAAGACGCCGACGACGTTCACGTCGATCAGCGTTCGAAACGCCGCTGGATCCATGTTGAGCACCGACCCGTAGGTCGTGATCCCGGCATTGGCCATGACGACGTCGATGCCGCCGAAGCGGTCCACCGCCCGGCTGACGGCGGCCTCCATCGCCGCGAGATCGCGGACGTCGGCGCGCAGCGTCAGCACGCGGTCACCGTTGAGGTCACCGGCGACGTCATGCAGGGCCGCCTCGTCGAGATCGGTCAACACGACCTTCGCGCCTTTGGCGTGCAGACGACGCCCGACTGCCGCGCCGATGCCGTTGGCGCCGCCGGTGATGAATACAACCTTGCCGTAGACAGAATCCATGGCGGAGAACTTACAGCTCGACCCCTAACAGGGCGTCCGCCATCGCGCGCACCTGCGCGGGAGCTTCGGCGTCGCGGCCACCGTATTCCAGCGCGTCGGTTGCCCAACCATCAATGGCGGCAAGGGCTTTGGGGGTGTCCAGGTCGTCGGCGAGATAGCGGCGGACGCGGGCGCGCACGTCGGCGGCGGCGGGTGCCGACGGCAGCGCGACGGCTTGGTGCCATCGGGCCAGCCTGGCCTGTGCCTGTCCGAGCACGTCGGCGCTCCACTCGCGGTCGGCGCGGTAGTGCCCGGCCAGCAAGCCCAGCCGGATCGCAGCCGGGTCGACGCGGTCGGCGCGCAGCTGCGAAACCAGCACGAGATTGCCCAGGCTCTTGGACATCTTGTGCCCATTCCAGCCGATCATCCCGGCGTGCACGTAATGACGGGCGAAACGCCGCT
>JBAPQQ010000677.1:0-1684 GCA_049280695.1 Mycobacterium sp. | reverse complement strand
GCGCGACGTCGTCCCAGCCGACCCACCCCGCCAGCTGCCGGGCGTACTCGTCGCGCAGCGTCGGGTCCTTGATCGCCGCGACCATCGGCACGCAGCGGCGCAACGCGGCGACTCGGCCCTCGGCAGTGTCGAGGTCCGTCTCGGCGAGCGCCGAGCGGATCGCGAACTCGAACAGCGGCGTGCGCCGCGCCACCAGATCCCGCAGCGCGCCGTCGCCGCCCTTCAGCCGAAGATCGCAGGGGTCCATCCCGTCCGCGGCGATCGCGACGAACGACTGCCCGGCCAGGTTCTGTTCGCCGTCGAATGCCTTGAGCGCGGCAGCTTTACCGGCTTCGTCGCCGTCGAACACGTAGATCAGCTCGCCGCGGAAGAAGCTGTCGTCCATCATGAGTCGGCGCAGCATCGCCAGGTGCTCGTCGCCGAACGCGGTGCCGCACGACGCCACCGCGGTGGTGACCCCGGCCAGGTGCATCGCCATCACGTCGGTGTAGCCCTCCACCACCACGGCCTGGTGTCCCCTGGCGATGTCCCGTTTGGCCAGATCGATGCCGAACAGCACCGCCGACTTCTTGTACAGCACCGTCTCGGGGGTGTTGACGTACTTGGCTTCCATCTGGTCGTCGTCGAAGATGCGACGGGCGCCAAAGCCGATGACCTCGCCGCTGCTGGCCCGGATAGGCCACAGCAGGCGCCGGTGGAACCGGTCCATCGGTCCGCGCCGGCCCTCCCGCGACAATCCGGCCGCTTCCAGCTCCTTGAACTCAAAGCCCTTGCGCTGCAGGTGTTTTGTCAACGAATCCCAGCCGGAGGGAGCGAAGCCGCACCCGAAGCGGCGTGCCGCGTCGGCGTCGAAGTTGCGGTCGATCAGGTACTGACGGGCGGGCGCCGCCTCCTCGGATTGCAGCGCCTCGGCGTAGAACTCCTGCGCGGCGGCGTTCGCGGCGATCAGCCGGCTGCGGCTGCCCCGGTCACGCTGCACGGCCGACGCGGCGCCGGTGTAGGTGATCGTGTAGCCGATCCGGTCGGCCAGCCGCTCGACGGCCTCGACGAAGCTGACGTGCTCGATCTTCTGCACGAACGCGTACACGTCGCCGCCCTCGCCGCAGCCGAAGCAGTGAAAGTGGCCGTGGTTGGGCCGGACGTGAAACGACGGCGACTTCTCGTCGTGGAACGGGCACAGCCCCTTCAGCGAGTCCGCCCCGGCCCGGCGCAGTTGCACGTAGTCGCCGACGACCTCGTCGAGCCGGTTGCGTTCGCGGATGGCGGCGATGTCGCGATCGGAGATCCGCGTGCCGGCCATCGGCTCAGTCTAGAGGCGGCTCCAGACGCTCCAAGCGTCCTTCTGTGAACGACGCGATCTGGTCGACGATCACCCGCAGCCGCTGGCCGTCGTCGTCCGCGGCGTTGAACGCCGGCACGAACAGCGGGTCCAGGGTGGCCGGCGCCCGGGCAAGCAGCCAGCGCGCCACCCGGTGGATGCGTTCCCGCTGCTGCGCCTGCAGGCGCAGGTGCCGCGGGTCGCTCATGATGAACTGCAGCGCCAGTGTTTTCAGCACGGCGACCTCCCCGCGCACCAGCCCGGGCACGTGCAGGTTCGCGTCGTAGCGCAGCAGCGGTCCATGACCGGCGGCCGTTCGCGTCTCGGCGATCGCCGCGGAGGCGAACCTGCCGACCAGCTCACTGG